>JANNFA010000071.1:0-17922 GCA_031379345.1 Candidatus Omnitrophota bacterium
GGACGGTATGGGCGGAGGACGGCTTGTCCAATATATCCGGCCTTTTCTTTCGCACCCTGACGAATGGTACAGGAAAGGCGTGGCTCTGAGGACGGCGGTTTCACGCCGCTGGACTCTTAAAGCCCAGGACCCGCAGGTCAAAGCGTCCCAGTATGTCAGCGGTGTACTCGCTTACCTCGACAACGGCGCACTTGAGGCGCATGAACTTCTCTTTTTTGGCGCCGGGGGGAGCGTGGCGGAAGGGACCGTGTCGAATATTTTCATCGTAAAGGGAAAAAGGCTTTTGACACCTTCTATCGCTTCGGGTATTTTAAAGGGGGTGACGCGTGGGATTGTGATTGGATTGGCCCGGAAAAGGGGCTGGACGGTCACAGAGACATCGCTGACGCGCCACGAATTCTATACGGCCGATGAATGTTTTTTGACGAACACCTCGTCCGAGGTGCTGCCCGTCGTCAAGCTAGATGGACGCGTGATCGGGGACGGAACGCCCGGACCGCGAACGAAGACCCTCGGTGAAGATTTCAAAAAAATACGATGAATAAGATCCGACGCGCATTGATCAGCGTTTATGACAAGACGGGTGTCGTGCCGTTTGCCAAGGCACTCACTGCGATGGGCATCGAGATCATTTCGACCGGCGGGACTGCGCAGCTCCTTATCAAAGAGGGGATCCCGGTGAAAGAAGTCTCCGAGGTCACCAAGTTCCCGGAAATGCTTTCAGGTCGTGTGAAGACGCTTCACCCGGCGCTTCACGCGGGTCTTCTCGCGCTGCGTGATGACTCCGTGCATGTGCAGACACTCGCCGAACATAACATCAAGCCGATCGACCTCCTCGTTGTGAACCTTTACCCCTTCTGGGATGCTGTGCGCACAAAGACCGATGAGCGCGAGATCATCGAGATGATCGATATCGGCGGACCCTCGATGCTTCGAAGCGCCGCAAAGAATTTTCGTTTCGTGGCCTCCGTGTCCGATCCCGCCGATTATCCCGGCATCATTGAGGAGTTAAAAAAAGGCGACAAGGCGCTTTCCGACGTGACACGCCGGGGATTGGCCGGGAAGGTGTTCCGCCTGACCGCGTATTACGACGGCCTGATTCAGGATTACTTTTTGAACGGGACTTCAAAGGCAGGGGAACATCTTCCGAGCACACTCCGTCTGGAGTTTGAAAAAGAGACAGGGCTTCGCTATGGCGAGAACCCGCACCAGGCCGCGGCACTATACCGGGAAAAGGGAGTCACCGCCGGAGTGATCGCCGCTCGTAAATTGCACGGCAAGGATCTTTCATTCAACAACATCCTCGATCTTGACGCCGCCTGGCAGCTGATAAGTGCGTTCGGGTCTCCGGCCTGCGCCATCATCAAACACACAAACCCCTGCGGTTTCGCGTTGGGCAAGGACGCGTTCGAGGCGTTCAAAAATGCCTATGCTTGCGACCCGCTTTCAGCCTTTGGGGGCATCATCAGCTTTAACGGCGCGGTCGATACAAAAACAGCCGCCCAGATTCTGAAGAGTGGTTTTGTGGAGTGCGTGATTGCCACGTCGTTTGACAAGGGGGCGCTTGACTTGCTTGAAACCAAAAAAAACCTGAGGCTTTTAGCCGCCCGGCTTTCTCAGGGCGGTTCTTCCCTGGATTTTAAGAAAGTACAGGGCGGGCTCCTCTTGCAGGATATGGACACCAAAGAAATCTCTGTCTCCGATCTCAAATGCGTTACCAAGACTAAGCCAAAAAAGAACGAGATCGTCGATCTACTGTTTGCATTCAAGGTAAGCCGTTTCGTAAAATCCAACGCCATTGTCATCGCAAAAAACAACGCCACGCTGGGCCTCGGGATGGGGCAAACCTCACGCGTAGATTCTTGTGAGACCGCATTCCGCCGGGCCGCGAAGCGGGCCAAAGGCGCCGTGCTAGCGTCGGATGGTTTTTTTCCGAAACCGGACTCCATCGCGCTTGCAAAAAAAAACGGGATTCGTGCGATCATCCAGCCGGGCGGCTCGATACAGGATCCGGACGTGATCGCTGCTTGCGACAAAGCCAAGATCGCAATGGTCTTTACTGGAATAAGGCATTTCAAACACTAAAAGGAGGTTCTATGAAAGAGGGTAAATCTTGTTGTGTGATTTGTAGGATTGTTGGACTGCTTGCAGCTGTCGGCGCTGTGAACTGGGGTCTTGTGGCTTTTCTTCAAAAGGACCTGGTTGTCATGGCGTTGGGAATGGGGACCACGGGAGCGAAGGTTGTGTATGGCCTGATCGCTGTTTCGGGTCTGATTTCACTCGCCAAGGTGTTTGGTTTTTGTTGTCCTTGTGCTAAAGGGAGTTCTTGCTCAAAGTAAGAGACTAGTTCGATGAGCGTTGTTCACGAAGCGTTAAAGCGGGCGGGCGGGAAATCAAACCCGCCGCCCGCACCATCATCCACGACACCGTTGTCGTCTGAGCAGCCGGCGCTGACCGTGAAGAGCACCGGTAAGCAGCCGGTATGGCTTTTCTGGCTGATGCTTTTTTTTGTGCTCGCTGAGGCGGCCCTGTGTTGGCGTGAACACACCCTGCGTCTCCGCTCAGAAGATAAGATGCGCGCATCTTATCTTGAGCTTAATGACGCTCGCGGCCAGAGTCTGGAAAAAACTAGCACGGTGCGCCGTGCGGCTTCTGATTTGCGCGAACTACGTCTTAGGCTCACAGAAGTCGAGACGGAAAATCTAAAGAAGGAGAGAAAGATCTCCGATCTGACAAAGCGACTGCACGAATCAGAGATGGAAAAGATCCGACTTTCCGAGTTTTCCTCCAAATAAACCCTTCTATGGACCTTGTCCACGCACTCGAGTACCTAGACTCGTTTACAAATTACGAAAAAGAGACGCCGGTCTACCCTGACGCATTCAAACTCGAGCGAATGCATGCGCTTGTGAGGGAGCTTGGGAATCCCCAGAACGCTTTTGAGTCGGTGATCATCGCCGGCTCCAAGGGGAAGGGTTCTACCGCAGCGGTTCTCAGCTCCATTCTGCGCATGGAAAATCTCCGCGTAGGGCTGTACACCTCGCCCCATCTTCATCATTTGTCCGAGCGTATCCAGGTCAATGGGTTATGTATCAATGAACTGCGCCTTGCCGAGAATCTTACGCGGATCCAGAAAGCGACCGAAGGGTATACATGGAGAAAAAACCCGCCGACCTATTTTGAGGTACTCACCGCGCTCGCTTTCTGCTATTTCAAAGACATGAAGGTGCAGGTCGCCGTGCTCGAGGTGGGATTGGGAGGTCTTTACGATTCTACCAATGTGGCCAACGCGAAAGTAGTCGGCATTACTCCCATCTCGCTGGAACATACGGACAAGCTAGGAAAAACAATCTCCAAAATTGCAGTGCAGAAATGCGGCGTGATTAAGGGCCGCGAGGCGGTGGTCTCAGCGGTCCAACCTTCCGAGGCGCAGAGCGTGATCGAATCAGCCTGCGAAGACCGCGAAGCAAAGCTTTATAATCTTGGAAAAGAAATCAAAATAATGGAGCGCGTCTTCAGCGAAGACAGCCAGTGTTTCGATGTCCGTACGCCTTGGGGAGGTTTCTACGATCTGAAGACCCATCTTCGCGGTACGCACCAACTGCAGAACGCCGCGCAGGCTATTGGACTCGCCAAGGCACTCGGAGACAAGACTCGCCTGTCGGTGACGGATGACGCGGTTCGTCAGGGGGTGCTGGATGCCCACTGGCCAGGACGGCTTGAAAAGATCGGCGCCCGGCCGCGCATTATTTTGGACGGCGCGCACAACGTCGATAGCGCACACAAGATGATAGAGGGATTAAAGCGTCATTTCCAATATGCAAACCTAGTCATTATATTCGGCAGTTCTTCTGATAAGGACGTGCGCGGGATATTGCGGGAGATATCGACCGAAGCGGATTGTTGGGTCATGACCCAGGCCGTGCATCCCCGCGCAATGCCGGTTGGACAGATCGCGCGCCTCATGGACACCCATGCAAAAGAGGTGTTCGAGGAGCCCTTCATAGTGCAGGCCATAAAAAAAGCCCGCTCGCTTGCGACTCCAGACGATCTTATCCTTATTACCGGCTCATTGTACCTAGTCGCCGAAGCCAGACAGCAGTTGCTTGGGGGTGTCTGATGGACACCATCGTCGCCATTGCGACGCCACCCGGCGAAGGAGGTATCGGGGTCGTGCGCCTTTCGGGCGACCGGTCACTTGCGGTCGCCGACATTCTTTTTCGTGCCCGCTCCGGGGGTGCCGTGCATTCGCAAAAAAACTTCACCGCGCGCTACGGACCTGTGGTGGAAAGACTTTCCGGCGGCGAGAAGGCGGTCGATGAGGCGCTGCTCTTGGTAATGCGCGGTCCGAAAAGCTATACCGGCGAGGACACGGCGGAGATCAGCGCACATGGGGGTCCGGCTGTTCTGCAAGCTATCGTGCGTCTCGCACTGGGTGCCGGCGCGCGTCTTGCCGAGCCCGGTGAGTTCACGAAACGCGCATTTCTCAATGGACGTATTGACCTGTTACAGGCGGAAGCGGTGCTGGACCTTATTCGCGCCCGGACAGAGCGTGAACGCGGCTGGGCGCTCTCGCAACTGGAGGGCGCTCTCTCCGAAAAGATGAAAAAATGGAAACAGGAGCTTATCGAGGCGGCCAGTCACCTGGAAGCGGCCATCGATTTTCCTGACGATTCTCCGGACACCGATCCGCTTGAGCGCATCCAAAAGAGACTGGAGGGTCTCTTGGCAGAGATTTCGGCGATGCTGCATGATTCTGAGCTGGCTTTTTCATCTAAGCGCGGTTTCCGCATCGCACTCTGCGGCCGCCCGAATGTCGGGAAGTCGAGTCTAATGAATAGACTCACCCGCTCTGAGCGAGTCATTGTCACGCCTTACCCGGGGACCACGCGCGATGTCGTGGAAGAGGAAAGTCTTCTTGGGGATTTTGCAGTGCGGTATCAGGATACTGCCGGTGTACGCGACACCGAGCACCCCATTGAAAAAGAGGGCGTTCGGCGGTCGAAGAAAACAATGCTGGGCGCCGATCTGGTGGTGTTGGTGTTGGATTCTTCCGATGTTCTTCAAGAAGACGATCGCGCGCTTTTTAGAGAGCTTGAAGGAAGGAGCGTACTTGTTGTGTTGAATAAAAGCGATCTTCCTGTGCGGCTTGATCCCAAAGCCTTGGGGCCAGCATTGCCTTCCTCGTGGCAGGTCACGCGTTCCTCCTGCCTCCGTGAAGACGGCACGCAGGAATTGGAGAGGGCGATGCTCGCTCTGATCCTGAATGGACGCGTTGAAATACCGCAGGGACTGGTTATCGGGACGGTCCGGCAAAAGGATCTTTTAGAAAAAGTTTCCAAAGAGCTCAGACAGGCCTGTGAAAATTGTCGGCAGGGTCTTTCGGATGAGCTGATCGCCAGTGATGTCCGCCAGGCTTTGGATTGCCTGGGCGAACTTACGGGAGAAGTCATGAATGATGAAATCTTGGATGTTCTTTTCCGTCAATTTTGTATAGGTAAGTAGAGTAAATATCTAGAACACCTTCCTTGATAAGTAGGTCTAAAATTTATATAATAACGTTTTAGTATTACGCATGTTACGCACTTTTCATAAGGAGCCGTTTGTGCTAGAAAACTCCGACTCCATTGTGGCCCAATTAGGGCGGAATAGAATTTTTATCGCCAGTATCAGTTCATGGTTTGCGGCGCAAGTATTGAAGGTCGCCCTTGGGGTTCTGAAGGATCGGCGTTTCAATTTCAAGTGGCTGATCAGCTCAGGGGGGATGCCGAGTTCTCATGTGGCGGTATCCGCCTGCCTGACGGCCTCGATCGGGCTCTATTATGGGTTTGATTCGGGTCTGTTCGCGATGGCCCTCTGCTTTGCCGCGATCACCATGTTTGACGCGCAGGGAGTGCGTTGGCATAGTGGCAAACAAGCGCAGGCGTTAAACCGAATATTAGAAGATATTTACAGCAATAAGGGCATTCAGGAAGCGCCTCTCAAGCAGCTGATCGGGCATACCCCGATTGAGGTCTACGCGGGCATGGCGCTAGGAATCGTGATGGCAGTTCTTTTCTACAGGAACGTTTCTTAATGAAAAAAATTCTTCTTTTGTCGAGCTGCTTGGCATTTTTTTCCGGCATCGCTGAGGCGGCACCGCAGGCTGCTCTCGAACTTCCTAATACTGACTATCGCGTCCAATCCGGTGACAATCTGACGACCATTGCCAAAAAACACAGTGTGACTGTGGACATGATACGTCAGACGAACGGAATCACCGGGGACCGGCTCAATGTCGGGCAAAAACTCCGTATCCCGACTTACAAGCTCAGCATCTGGGTCGATAAGTCTGACAACACGCTCACCTTAAAAGGCGATGACCAGATTCTCAAGACCTACACCGTCGCGACGGGTAAAGATAATTCCACGCCGGTCGGCACGTTCAAAATTACTGACAAGCTGGAGAACCCTACTTGGTACAAAGCGGGAGCGGTCAAAAAACCAGGTGATCCCGAGAATGCGCTTGGTACTCGATGGATGGGGATCACCGCGAAAGGGTATGGCATCCACGGCACCATCGAGCCCGAATCGATGGGCAAGCAGGTCACAGCGGGTTGTGTGCGCATGAAGAACGAAGAAGTGGAAGAGCTTTACAAGCTTGTGCCGCCCGCAACCGAAGTTACCATCACCGACTGATGATGACCGTCCTCGATTTCGAAAAACCCATTTTTGAGCTGGAAAAGAAGATCACCGAGCTCAAGAATTTAAGCACGAGCAGCGAACTTGACCTTGACTCCGAGGTGCGTAAACTCGAGACCCGTCTTTCGCACGTAAAAAAAGAGACCTACACGAACCTCACCCCTTGGCAGCGTGTACAGATCGCACGTCATCCGAAACGTCCTTACACACTCGACTACATCCAAATGGTTTTCACCGATTTCATTGAATTGCACGGGGACCG
Source organism: Candidatus Omnitrophota bacterium (assembly GCA_031379345.1). GTDB lineage: Bacteria > Omnitrophota > Gorgyraeia > 2-02-FULL-51-18 > 2-02-FULL-51-18 > JAHFFM01. The sequence goes on from JANNFA010000071.1 coordinate 6,944, forward strand.
CACGTTTGCCGATGACAAGGCGTTGGTCGGCGGTTTCGCAAAACTCGACGGGCGCACTGTCCTAGTGATGGGTCATCAAAAGGGCCGCGACGCCAAGGAAAACATCATGCGTAATTTTGGCAGTGCGCATCCTGAGGGTTACCGCAAGGCGCTCCGGTTGATGCGTATGGCCGAGAAGTTCAGTATTCCGATCGTGGTTTTTGTGGACACGCCTGGAGCTTATCCAGGCGTCGGCGCGGAAGAGCGCGGTCAGGCCTACACGATCGCGGTGAACATCCGTGATATGGCGCGAGTGCGAGTGCCCATTGTGGTGACCGTCATCGGTGAGGGCGGTTCCGGCGGCGCACTCGGTATCGGCGTGGGCGACCGCGTGCTTGTGATGGAAAATGCCTATTATTCTGTCATTTCTCCCGAAGGCTGCGCGGCGATTCTCTGGAAGGACCGTACGAAGGCGCCGGACGCTGCCGCGGCTCTACGTTTGACCGCAAAGGACCTTCTCGAGCTTAGCTTGATTGATGAAGTGGTGAAAGAGCCCCTCGGAGGCGCACACCAGAACCACGACGAGATCGCTGAGACGTTGAAGACCACAGTCATCAAACATCTGAAGGACCTTGAGCAGATTCCCGCGAACGACCTGGTCGACCTGCGCTATGAAAAGTTCCGTAATATGGGTGTGTACGAGACCTCCCCGGCCGCGCTTGCCGAAAAACCAGCGCCAAAGATAAAAAGAACGCGTGAAAAAAAAGTTTCAAGTCGATAGCGATCTTGCGATTGTCCAAAAGACCAGCCAGGACGTATTGTCCTTTCTGAAAGCGCTGTCTCTGGGAGAGGCTGTGCTTTTTGATATTCGCCTTTGCCTTGAAGAGGCGCTTATCAATGCCATGAAGTACGGGAATAAGTTGCAGAAAAATATCCCCGTAGAGCTGGATGTGGAGGGCGGGGAGGAAGAAGTGCGCATCACGGTCAAGGACCAGGGCCCTGGTTTCGATGTCTCGAAAGTGGCTGATTGCACCGAGGAAAAAAACCTCTATCGCAACTCCGGGCGCGGAGTGTACCTGATCCACCAGCTGATGGATGAGGTGAAATACAATGAAAAAGGGAACGCATTGTTGATGGTAAAGAAGATCCAAGGCAACGCAAGGGGGAGTCATGGAAGTTAAATCATTCGAGAAAGAAGGAGTCCTTGTTTTTCAGGTGGACGGCGAGATCAATATCAGCAGCTCGCCCGAACTGAAAAAACAATTCGAGAAACAGACGTCTAAAAAAGTGGTCGTGGATCTGCTCAAAGTCGCCTATATCGACAGCTCGGGGCTGGCCACGCTGGTCGAGATCTTGAAGCGCACCAAGTCTCAGAGCGGAAGCCTCGTGCTTTCCGGTCTGTCAGACAAGGTAAAGAGCTTGTTTGAGATCACCAAACTCGACAAGCTGTTCCAAGTCTCTGCCACGCAGGATGAAGCGGTCAGCCGGATAAAGTGAGAGAATGATCGAGGCGCTCGGCAGAACAACGCTTTCTATCATCAAACAGACGCGGGAAATTTTCACGCTGCTGGGGCAGACGCTTTACTGGATCTTCATGGGTCCCTTCCGTAAAAAGCCGATCTCCCGAAAGAACCTTTTCGCGCAGACCATTTTTTCCGGCATTGATTCCATCATCATCGTCTTTTTTGTGGATTTCTTCATCGGCATGGTGTTGGCGATGCAGTCTGCGTATCAGCTCGAGCAGCTCGGCGCCACGATCTACGTTGCGGCGTTGGTCGCCGTGTCGATGACCCGCGAGATCGGGCCCGTTCTCACCTCTCTGGTCATCGCGGGACGCGTCGGAGCCGCCATCACGGCGGAATTGGCCACGATGAAGGTCACGGAGCAGGTGGAGGCGCTTGAGACCATCAGTTTGAACCCCGTTCGCTATCTCGTGGCGCCGCGGTTTTTGGCGCTTGTCGTCATGCTGCCCTGTCTCGTGATCTTAGGGAATATCATCGGCATGTTCGGCGGTTATGTTGTAGGCACCACCCAGCTGGGTTTGGGGCCCGGGCTTTATATCGACACGACGATCGATTTCTTGACCCGTAAGGATATTTTAACAGGGCTCCTTAAAACGACGGTATTCGCCATGATCATTTCGATGATCGCCTGTCACCAAGGATTGTATACCGAGGGCGGCGCCGAAGGCGTCGGGCGCTCCACCACGCGCAGTGTGGTCACGTCCTTTATCCTGATCATCGTCGCGGATGCGATCTTGACCGCGCTATTTTATTTTGCAAAAACATAAATGAACCCCAAATCCGAGATCGTCATCAGCGTCAAAAACGTCGTCAAGAGCTTCGGCCCGCGGCGCATTCTGAACGGCGTGTCATTGGATATCTATCAGGGCGAGACTCTGGTGGTGATGGGCGGCTCCGGCTGCGGTAAAAGCACTCTCCTGCGTCATCTGATCGGTTCCATCCGTCCCGATTCCGGAGAGATATGGATGTTCGGCAAGGATATCGCGAAACTTCATGAGGACGAACTTCATGAAGTGCGCAAGAAGTATGGAATGCTTTTCCAATCGGGCGCGCTCTTTGACTCCATGACGGTGGGCGAGAACATTGCGCTGCCTTTGCGCGAGCACACAAAACTTGATTCCAACATCATCAATATTATCGTCAAAATGAAGCTAGAGCTCGTGGGTTTACGCGGATTCGAGAACCTGATGCCCTCTCAGTTGTCGGGCGGCATGAAAAAACGCGTCGGCCTGGCGCGCGCCATTGTGATGGACCCCACCATTGTTTTTTATGATGAACCGACAGCGGGCCTCGATCCCGTGATGACGGGTGTGGTGGATAAGCTGACGATTGATCTTACCAAGAAACTAAATATTACTTCCGTCGTCGTCACGCATGACATGAACAGTGTTTTTCGTATCGCGGACCGCATCGTGATGCTGCACCAGGGGAACGTGCTTGAGATCGGAACGCCGGAAGAGATAAAACACTCTAAGAACCCCATTATCCGGCAATTTGTAGCGGGTTCTGCCGAGGGCCCGATATCTTTTTTCCAAACAGGCGACGATTATTTAGACCATTTGACCGCGGGAAACACCTAAGAAAAGGGAGATAGGAATGAAACTTTCAAACGAGTTTAAAACCGGATTATTCGTGATGATATGTCTGGCCGCGCTTCTTGGCCTTTTAGTAAAGGTGGGAAACTTCACCTTTTTTAAGAAAGGGATGCTTCTACACTCACGTTTTCATTTCACGGGCGGGGTAAGAGCGAATGCGCCGGTTCGTCTTTCCGGGGTGGATGTCGGCCAAGTACGGGCTATCCGCCTGATGAATGACGCCACAGAAACCTATGCCGAGGTGGACTTGTGGATCGAAGAGGGTGTCAAAGTCCGCAAAGATTCCAAGGCCACCGTTTCGACGCTTGGCATGATGGGTGAGAAGTACGTGGAGCTTCGGGTAGGCAGCTCTCCTGAGTTTGCCTCAGAGAACGAGATGCTCACCAGTGAGGACCCCGTGCGTTTGGAAGAGTTGATCGAGATTGGCAAGAAGGTCGCCGCCGATGTCGGTGTCATGGCCAAGGATATCTCGAAGGCCGTCAATCACATCGACGAAGCCGTCCAGGACAACCGTTCGAAGATCGACAATATCTTCAGTAATTTTGAGGAAACCTCCGAGAATTTCAACGACTTCAGCCAGGACGTCAAATACCATCCCTGGAAAGTGCTTGCGAAGGGCAAAGAAGTCCCCAAGGCTGAGATGGCACGGGACCGCGAAGCCCGTCGGTTGGAAAAAGCACGGCTGAGGGAAAGAGCCGCCAATACCGTCACGGAGACGGTTCAGGTCGTGACATCGGCAGCGTCCGGCGAATCCGCCAAACTCAAGCAGAACTTCGGCCACGCCTGAGAGCACTCATAAAATCACTCTTGGCTTCCACCACGCCGTTTAGCGTTCTCTTCAGCAAATGGGTCTCCAAAGGCCATGTTCGTATTGCCTTTGCTGTTCTCTCGGTGCTGGCTGTGCTGTGGGTTTCCTATTCACAGACCTTCGAGCGCTACGAACTCCAGACCTACGACTGGAGATTCCAGCTGCGCGGCGAGCGGCCTGCCTCGTCAGAGATTGTCTTGGTGGATATTTGGGATGACACGCTCGCGGCGCTTGGCCGCTGGCCATTTGACCGTCAATACCACGCGGCACTGATCCAGGTGCTTGCCGAGGCGGGTGCGAAAGCGGTGGTATTCGACGTCGTGTTCGTCGAGCCCAGCGCTCAGGACGCGAAAGTCGCCGAGGCCGTGCGTCTTGCCAAGAACGTCTATTTCGCTTTCGGATTTTCTTCACCCCACGTTTTTCCAGGACGTTTTGTCTCCACGAAGATAGAATCGCCTCTTCTGCCTTCTTTCAAGGAAGCGGCGAAGGGAAGCGGTTTTGTCAATATTCAGGTCGACCTCGACGGCAAGCGCCGCCGCGTGATGCCGGTCATCAATTACGAAGGCAAAGATTATTATCATCTCAGTTTCCGCGTGTTGATGGACCTCCTGGGTGTGAAGCAGGAAGGAATCGTCTTTAAGCCGGGGAAATATCTGGAGCTCAAGAAGGGTTTGCGCGTTCCGCTGGATGAGGACGGCTGCCTCATGATCAGTTATGCCGGCCGATGGAAGGACACGTTTCGACATTATTCCTATGTCGATATCCTTTCCGCCTATGCCCAGAAACTATCCAGCGAAAAATCATCTTTCGATCTCGAAAAGCTTCGCGGAAAGATCTGCGTCATCGGGCTCACGGCGCAAGGAACGCATGACACTAACCCCAACCCCATCGAGTCCGTGTACCCCGGTGTGGGCACGTACGCCAATGTCATCAATACGGTGCTTGAGCGGGACTTCATCCGACGACTGGACCGTCTTTCCAATCTTTTCATCCTTTTATTGATCACGCTTTGTACAACTTGGGTCTCTTTCTATAAGAAACCGTTCACCTCTTTCTTGTACACATTTGCGACGCTGACCATCTTTATCGCGCTGGGCGTCAATCTTTTCATTTATGCGGGTGTCTGGGTGGACCTCTTCTTCCCAGTCTTGGTCTGCGTCGTGGTTTACATGACCGGGACGCTGACGCGCATCATCAGTGAAATGCGTAAGAGAGAACTGATCGAAAGCGAGCTCAAGATTGCCAGCCAGATACAAAAAAGTTTTTTACCCGTTGGGCCGCCCGAGCACAAAGGATTAAAAGTGGCGACATTTTTTCAACCGGCAAAAGCGGTTGGCGGCGACTTGTATGCTTTTATCCTGGCCGGTCCCGAGAAGGTGGGGGTGATGGTAGGTGACGTGTCCGGCAAGGGCACGCCCGCCGCTTTATTTATGGCAAAAACAGCCGCAGAATTCAAATTTTCGTCCCATAGCCGTCCCGACCCCGCTGAAGTTGTCGCAAAATTGAACGATTCTATCGCCTCGGAATCCACAGGGGGTTTGTTCGTCACGTTGACGTATGCTATATTTGACCTCGAGGCAAAGAAGCTCACGTTTGCCAATGCGGGCCATTTACCCATCGTCGTTTCACGCCCGGATGGCAGGGCGGAGTTGTTGAGCGCGGATGGCGGTATGCCGATCGGAGTGATGGCGGACATGCCGTACTTGAATATCGAGGTGCCGTTGGCCTCCGGTGAGTGCTATGCTTTCTATTCGGACGGGATCAGCGAGGCGCGCAACAAGAGGAAGGATGAGTTCGGGGTCGAAGCGCTTCAAAAATCGCTTCAGACGCACCATAAACTTGACATTCAGCAGGTTCTGGAACGGACCATAGCAGATGTCACCCAATTCATCGGCAAGGCCGAACAGCATGATGATATGACACTAATCGTTGTCCAGGTACTGTAACTAAAGGAATTATGCCAGGCTATAAAAACAAAGCGATGCTGATGACCGATGACAAGGCGCTTTACGCCTTTATTTCAAAACAGCTAAGACGCGTTCGCTGCTCTGTATCGCGCTGCCGCGAGGATGTCCTTGAGAGCGTGTTCGATGAAGTTCCGCATTTGATTGTGATCGATGAGGACTTCCAGGGTGGCCAGGGTCGTAAGATCGCGCGTATTTTGAAAGAGGACATGGTGCTGCGGTATATCCCCATCCTGCTTTTGGCGGAGGATACGGTGATGGTGGTCTCACGCGACTCAGAGTTGATCGACGCTTATGTTTCCAAATCAAAAATGGATAAAAATTTTCTTTTACGCGCGCGTATGATCCTGCAGCAAAACCACAATGAGCTGGATCTGAACCCCCTGACCTCTCTTCCCGGGGCGCGTTCAAGCATGCTGCGTATCGAGCGTGCCGTCCGTTCGAAAGAGCCGTTTGCGGTATGCTGTCTCGATCTGGGCAATTTGTCTGTTTTTAACCGTGCCTATGGGGATGCGCGAGGCGACGAAGTCATCATCCGTCTGGCGCGTATCATCGGCGAGGTACTGAAATACCAGGGGGTCACGGACGACTTTGTTGGACATCTTGGCGGGGACGACATGGTCGTGATGACACGTTCCGTCACTGCCGAGGCGCTTTCTGAGACGATCATCCAGAATTTTGATGCGGTTATCTTGAGTTTCTATGACGCGGCGGACCGTGAGCAGGGGTATCTTGTTCAGAGGAACAAGGAAGGTGCGCTGACGCAGTACCCGGTCATGAGCCTTTCGATCGCGATCGTACAAAATGAAAAACGTCCGCGTTACCGCCTGCCGCAGATCTCTCGCATCGCGGGCGAACTTAAAAAATATATGAAAGCGCTGCCGGGCAGCTGTTATATCCAATACCGGCGCCATAGCAAGCTAAAGGCCTCCCCGGCAGAGGCTCTTGAAGTGCATTTTCCAAGCAAGATGAAGAGCATCAACATCGCGGAGTATGACGAGGATTCCGAAAGGCACACCGCTTTTTTCAAGGCGCTGCTCAAGACCAAAAACATCCGCACACTGTACCAGCCCATCGTGGACATGCGCACAAAGCGTATCATTGGTTTCGAGGCGCTGACGCGCGTTCTTTCGGATGCTCCCACAGAAGAGGCGGCATTCCTATTTAGCGCGGCTCGCGAGGCTGGTGTGGTGAAGGAATTGGATGAGATCTGCGTGGAGACCGCTTTGAAAAGCGCGCAAACGCTTGGCGACGACAAAAAATTGTTCCTCAACTTGAATCACGAAACATTGCTCGACAAAAGGATTATGGGGAGATTGTTTGCGGACCGCGGCAGCTTAGACTACAAGAACATTGTCATAGAATTGACCGAGCAGAGCATTCTGCGTTCATTCGAAAAAGTGCGCGATGCGCTTTTGGAACTCAAGAAGAAAGGGGTTTCAGTCGCGATTGATGATCTGGGCGGCGGCGCGGTGAGCCTGCGAGATGTGGCTGTGTTGAGGCCGGACTATATCAAGTTCGATCGTTCCTTGATCCGTCAGATCGATGTCTCGACGACAAAGCAGCAGATCGTTCTTTCGATGATCCTTTTCGCGAAGGGCATCAATGCGCAGACCACCGCCGAGGGCATCGAGACCCTGGAGGAGTATGAGGCGGTGAAGATGTGTGGAGTGAATCTTGGACAGGGGTACTATTTTGCCAAGCCGGGGCCGTTGATCACGAAGCTTTCCCTTTGATTCTAAAGGAGTTAGGGTAGATAGAGCCTGTATTTGTATTTTAATCTTTCATCATGTATACTCATCGCAACAGGGGAAATGAAATGGCAACTAGCTCAAAGAACCAGAAAATGAACCGTCTCAACAACTACATGGAAGAGCTAGCCGAAGGCATTCTGGAAGAGCTCATCAGCAAGAACAAGGGTAATTTTTCCCCGAACGCTGTCCAAGACATCAAAGCGCTGGCGCTGAACCGTCTGTGGCCGATGTATACCACGACCGAAGCCGGCAAAGATTATCTCCGCAAGGTCGTCGAAGCAGACAAGATCGAAAAAGATGTCCTCCGCGAGATCCGCGCTGCCATCGACATCGTCAAGTCCAACCCCCGCTAAACTTCTTCAAAGTATTCGCTTAAAAACCGCCCACAAGGCGGTTTTTTTGTTGTCTCCATTTGAGGTTCCAAATTGGAACCTCAAGATTGCACACGGGACTGCGTCCGGTAAGCGGTGTGAAATTTAGCTAACATGGAAACCAATCTGCCTTTTGGGTTTTTCGGGTGTTCTGAGAAACTCGCGTATCGCTTCAAAGACGATCTGAAATTGCTTATCATGTTTTTTATATTTTTTCTCCAATTCCTCGATCTTTTGGCGTATTAGCTCATTTGTGGCAATCAGCTCGCGCACTTTTGCGAAAGTCCGCATGATGAGAATATTCGCCTCGATCGCACGCGGGCTGTTTAATACGCCGGAAAGGGTCGCTACTCCTTCCTGCGTAAAAGCGTAGGGAAGAGAGCGTCGTCCGCCTCGCCCCTTCTTTGAGGTTTCAATTTGAAACCTCAAAGAACCCACCTCTTTGGCCGTTAACTGAAACATGAAATCATCTGGAAATCGGGCTGTGTTGCGCCTGACGGCCAGATTAAGCGCTTTTGTTTTGACCCCATAAAGCGCAGCCAGATCTGCGTCCAGCATGACCTTTTTACCGCGTATGATGTATATTTTTCTTTGGACGGCGTCCTGGTTAGCCTGCACAAGAACAATAGGTCTATTTTTCGGCATAGTATGTCCTCCATCTATACTAGATGCGCGCGGGTCGAATTTTCGTTCAGTTTATTTTCAGGCTTTTGTTATCGATTAACGTAAAAAGGGGACACGTAAAAAGGGGACACAACACTAAATTAATTTAGTTATGTGTCCCTCGTCCGCGCGCGAATGGCCCTTGGAACTTAGTCCGGTATGGTCGGGTATGCGGCATGAAAAAAGAACCGCCAGCGCTCTTGCTGACGGTGTAACCGATTCTGTATTTCTATAGAGCTATTCTGAACGACCTACTTATCCCAAAGCGGCTCTAAGACAACGATGGTCGTGTATTTCTGCTCATCCATAAGAACCTCCTTTCTTACTATCAAAGTATGCCTTATGATTATGTTGATTGTGTGAAGCCCCGGTGAAGTATTGGATACCGAATACCGGAATACCGAATACCGGACTGCGTCCGGTGAGGAAGCATTAGCCGCTGATTGATATGTGGCCGCCGCCCAGTCCGAGTGTCGTGTTAGAATAAGACATGCCTAAGTTAGAACTCCTCGCCTCAGGCCCCGGAACCGGAAAGACCACCTATTGCATCGATCTCTTCCGTAAGGAAATTTTAAAATCGCCGGCGGGGCTGGATAGCCGGGCGTATTTTGTCCTCCCGAACCGCGAGCATGCGGACCGCATCCAAAGTCTTGTCCTAAAAAAAGACCTTCCCGGGCTATTCAACGTTCACATCCTGACTCTTCAGGAATTGGCAGGGCGGTTTTTGGCGGGCGAGGTGAAGCCGCGGCCGGGGGAGGCCCTGCGCCGTTCTATCCTGCGCCAAATCGTGGAAGACCCAGAAATGTCATGGAATTATTTCACCCCCGTGATCGACTTGTCCGGTTTTTATGAGCTTCTCTCCGAGCGCATCCAGGAATTCAAATCGGCCCAGCTGGGCCCCGAAGAGTTTTTTATCCGGGCCAAACCGCTCTTGAAGGATCCCGTTTTCAAGATGAAGTTCCGCGATTTCGTCGACCTGATGAGGCGGTATGATGAGGAGCTGGAAAAGCGGGGACTCGCCGAAACCGAAGACTCCATCGCAGAGCTTTCCCAGAGACCACCCCGAAGCGGGTCGTCGGCCGCGCTTGTGATCTTCGACGGCTTCTACCATTTTTCCCAGGCACAGAAGATGCTCTTGGCCGCGGTGTGCAAGCAAAGCGCCCACGTGGTGGTGACGATGACCTTGCCCGCCAACTCCGCCAAGCGCTCTCATGCGTTTGAGCTCGTCGAAGACACACACCGGTTCCTCATTCGGACCGGGTTCAAGGCTTCCTCCGCTCGTCTTTCTTCTAATCACCGCGTTGCGACGCCTGCGCTGTTGCATCTGGAAAAAAATCTCTTTTTGCCTGAACCCGTCCGGCTTGCGCCCCGCCAGGACGCGCTCACGATCTTAAGCGCCGAGACGCCCCATGAGGAGATCGAGAAGATCGCCCGCGAGATCAGGCGGCTTCACCGCGAGACGGGCTGGCATTACAGCGACATGGCGGTCATCCTTCGCAGTGTCGGAGGCTACGACAAGGCCATCACGGCGGTGTTCGGCGAATACGAGATTCCCGTGAACATTCACGAAAGAAAAAAGACCGTGGAGAGCGGTTTTGGAAATTTCATCCACCGGTTCCTAAGCCTGGATCATTCGAACCGGCGCGAGGAAGAACTGCAGATCCTGATCCGATCCAATTTCTGCCCCGCCGTAGAGGCGCCTGAGGTTTGGTTCGCGGAGGCGGAAAAAAGCCTCACGAGCGCCCCGAATGAGCGCGTGTTCCGCCAGCGTTTTGTGGCGCTCGCGCGGCAATGCCGGCTGGAGGCCCAAGACGAGCCGGCCTTCAAGGCGGTGGAGGATCTTCTGTCGAATGCCGGAACGGCCGAGGACCTTCGCCGCGCCATCGAAGTGGGATTATTCTCTCAAAAGCCTTCCGGAAAAAACCGCGTGCAGGTATATGACGTTGTCATGGCGCTTCCCAAGGAATACCGCGTCGTTTTTATCGCGGGACTCCTCGACCAAAACCTCCCCAAGACTGTCTCCGAGGACCCTTTCTTCAAGGATGAGGAAAGGGAGGTTTTAAACGGCAAGACGCGCCGCCTGGAAAAACGGAGTTTCCGCCATGCGGGCGAGCGGTATTTCTTTTATATGGCGGTCACCCGCGCACGGGAGCGGCTTTATCTGAGTTTTCCCTTGAAAGACCGCGACGGGCGTGCCTTTCTTCCCTCGCCCTTTGTTGAAGAAGTGAGGCGCTGTTTTGCCGGGACGCTTGCAAGCGCCAAAACCGCTTCCGCTCTTGAGAACTGGAACGCGAGAAAACAGGCGGAACGCGAAGCGGCCGA
>JANNFA010000084.1:0-7549 GCA_031379345.1 Candidatus Omnitrophota bacterium
AATTTAAAGCCGTTCCAGGCCCCGTCCAAACTTTGCGTGAACGTACTGTCGAAAGTATTTTTTCCGCCGCGGACGCGATGAGGACAAAATACATATGTCCCAGCGGCTCCTCGAGTGTCTTTAAAAGCGTGTTCTGTGACACGTCGGAAAGCGTTTCGGCGCGGTCGATCACGAAAAGTTTGGACGGGGCCTGGAACGGCTTTAAATTCGCTAGGGTGAGCATCGCGCGCACTTCCTCGACCGCCATGGCGCGCTTCTCTTCTTGAGGCTCGAACACGCGGAAATCCGGATGATTGTCTATTTTTTCTTTTTTTACGCCGAACAGTGCGCAGCCAAGCTCGCGGGCGGCTTCCATCTGGCCTGAGCCCGGAGGTCCCAGAAAAAGAAAAGCATGGGCCAGACGCCCTCTTTCAAGCGCGGCTTTAACGACGTCGAAGGACACGGTCCACCTCTGCCTTGATGCGTTCATGCACATGAGCGACCGATTCTTCGGGTTTCAAGGCAAGCCGGTGAAAGCGCCACGGATCCTTCCGGGCGATCTGAAGAAAACCTTGGCGAACCTTTTCATGATACGTAAGAGCTTTTTTTTCGATGCGGTCGGGACCCAAAGCGCGTTTGGCCCGCTTGAGACCGACAGCCACCGGGAGATCAAGATAAAGACTAAGATGCGGCCGGAGATGCTGCGTCGCGCGCTTCCCAAGCGAATGGATCAAGGCAGGATCGACACCGCCCGCATAGCCTTGGTAAGCGATCGTCGCATCCAACCACCGGTCGCAGAGCACCACTTGCTTCTTTTTAAGCGCCGGAAGGATCACGTCTTGCACGAGCTGGGCGCGGCTTGCCATGTAAAGAAGCGTTTCTGTAAGCGGCGTCATGCTTTTGAAGCGGGGGTTCAAAAGCACCTCACGGATGGCATCACCCAGCGGCGTGCCGCCCGGCTCTCGCGTCGAAAGCACCTTGCAGCCTTTGTCCTTCAGATATTTGGCCAATAATTTAATCTGCGTGGATTTTCCGCAACCCTCATTGCCTTCGAGTGTGATGAAAAGACCTTTCACAGTCTCACCCTCCAGGTTGTCCGACCATCGGAAAGGTCGCGCAGTTCCACTTTATTTTCCTCGAGAAGGCGCTGGCGTATCGCATCGGCCGTCTTGTAATCCTTGTCTTTTTTGGCAGCGGCCCTTTTCTCGATAAAGCTCTCTATCTCGCTTTTTATCAGATTCGACCGATGGTCCTGGTCGAAAGCGATGGCGAATACTTCCGCGCCAAAATTCCGGATCGCCGCCGCGATGGTCAGCTGATAGATCGGGTCGTTCTGCTTATACGCTTCAGAGATCAGGCCATGCATCACAGAAAGCACTTCCGGCGTATTGAAATCATTGTCCATCACCTCTCGAAACTTCGCATAAACCTCAGGGAGCCTCTTTTCACTCAGCCGTTGACCTTCCCTCTCAAGCTGACGGGCGTTCTGAAAAAATTCAAAGAACTTCCTCCATACAGCTTGGTCCATCCGGATGCGTTCCTGTGAATAATCCAGCGGCGCACTGTAATGCGTCCCCAGAAAAGTAAGCTTCAGCACCTCATCGGCAAAAGCGGGCTCACTTTTCAAGATCGCGTCGAGCGTGGTGTAGTTCTTGAGCGACTTGGACATTTTTTTGCCTTCGACGGTGATCAGCCCATGATGTATCCAGCTGCGGACAAAACCGAGGCCATCCTGAGTATTCGCACATTTGGATTGGGCGCTCTCATTTTCATGATGAGGAAATATCAGGTCTCGGCCGCCGCCGTGAATATCGAACGCATTGTTAAAATAAGACATACTCATCGCGGAGCATTCGATATGCCATCCCGGCCGGCCTTTGCCCCAAGGACTCTCCCAGCTAGGCTCGCCTTCCTTGGCGTTTTTCCACAAGGCAAAATCCAACGGCGATTTCTTATTTGGATTGGCTTCTTTGACTGTCTGCTCAAGCATCTCGTCGGTCTTTTGGCGGGACAATTCGCCATAGGCTCCGAACGAAGCGACCTCAAAATAAACATCTCCCCCCGCCGCGTACGCATGCTTGCGTCCGATCAATGTCTGGATAAGGGCGATCATCTGCGGAATGAATTGCGTGGCACGCGGCTCGAAATCGGGGTCCTGGATGCCAAGTCTCTTCAAGTCTCGCTTGTAGAGCTGGAAATACTTCTCGGCAACTCGGCTCGTCTCCGCGTTCAGATCGGCAGCACCCGATTCACGGGCCTTGTCGATGATCTTGTCATCCACGTCGGTGACATTACGCGCGAAGCGCACTTTATTTCCCGTGTATTTGAAATAGTTTCTCACCACTTCAAACACATACGCGGAGCGCAGATGGCCGATATGTGGCTCGTCATAGACGGTGGGGCCGCAGGCGTACATCTTCACGACCCCTTTTTCTAGAGGCGTGAATTCTTCTTTCTGCTGGGTCTGTGAATTGAATATTTTTAGTGGCAAGCGGACAGGCTACTTTTTTTGATGGTCTTCGAACTCTTTCAGTTCGTGCTCGATCGTTTTGATCTCATTCTGGATACGCTCCATCGCCTGCGCAAGCGGGTCAGGCAGATGGCAATAATCGATATTGGCTCCGGATACCTTTTTTCCTTCGCGGCGGGCCACGCGGCCGGGAACGCCCACCACCGTAGAATTGGCCGGCACATCGGCGAGCACTACGGCATTGGCGCCCACACTCACATGGTCACCTAGCGTGATATTCCCGAGTACCTTCGCGCCCGCTCCAACAACGACGTCGCTGCCAAGAGTAGGATGACGCTTGCCGGTCTCTTTTCCGGTGCCGCCGAGGGTGACGCCTTGAAATAATGTCACATTATCGCCGATGACAGTTGTTTCTCCGATGACCACACCCATGCCATGATCAATAAAAAGCCCCTTGCCTATCTTCGCCCCGGGATGGATCTCGATCCCGGTCAGCCAGCGCGCCCACTGTGAAATAAATCGTGCCAGGAACGCCAGGCCCATGCGATGGAGACGGTACGCGAAACGATGGTAGGCCATGGCGCGTACACCGGAATAGGTGAACATGACGAGGAGACTAGAACGCGCGGCCGGATCGCGCTCCATGGCGGCCTGAATGAGGTCCTTTAAGAAGAATTTATAGATAAATACTTTTACGACAAACCATATAAAAAAGAGCGCCGCAAGTACCTGAAAAAAATACATTTAGAGCTTCTCCAATAATACGACCGCGCTTGCGGCGACCGCCCTACCCTTACCGATCGCGCCAAGCCCCTCATTCGTCTTGGCCTTCACATTTACCCTGGAAACATCCACGTTAAAAGCCCCGGCGATATTTTCACGCATCGCTTTTTTGTAGAGAGAAAGCTTCGGATGCTCGAGCACTAAAATAGAATCGATCTGAGAGACTTTCAGTTTTTTCTTTCGAAGCAAAGAAACGGTCTCACGCACAAAAAGTAAGCTCGACACTCCGCGCCAGCGAGCGTCTTTATCTGAAAAATGGTCGCCGATATCCCCCAAGCCGCCCGCCCCCAGCGCGGCATCCACGATCGCATGCAGTAATGCGTCGCCGTCTGAATGACCGAAAAGCCCTTTGGAATGAGGGATATTGACCCCTCCCAAAACCAACTTTCTCCCTTTTCTTAACGTATGAATATCATAACCGATTCCGACACGCATGGAAAGCGCCCCTAAACTCTGTTCCGGAGCGACTTTTTAAGGCTCTCCAGATCATTTTTGGTCGTTACTTTTAAGTTCCGCTCGTCCCCGTCGACGACTCGAATCCGTTGTTTGGTCCCATCGAAAAGCGCCGCCTCGTCCGTCGCCTCCAAGGCCTTCGCGCCAAGGGCTTCATAGCGGGACAATAAAAGAGAGCGTCCAAAGATCTGTGGGGTCTGGGCCAACACAAGCTCACGACGGTCTTCCGTGCCGCGGAGAGTGCCCCGTTTTGGGTCAAGCCGATTCACGGTGTAGGCGATCGGCACCGCACAGATGGCCCCCGCACCCTTTAGCGCCGCCGCGAGAGTTCGGCGGACGACCTGACGAGAAACCAAAGGACGCGCGGCATCATGCACCGCCACCCAATGCCGTCCCGCGGGAAGCACCAAAAGACCGTTTCGCACGGATTCCGCGCGTGTCTCTCCGCCGGCAGTCAGCCACACACGTCCGAGACCATGCCGGACCAATTCCTTTCGCGCTTGGCCGAGTCTGGAAATATCCACCACCAGAACGGTCTCGCGGAACGGGTATGCTTTTCTCAGTGCGTTTAACGTGTGAATAAAAAGCGGCTTCCCAAGAATTGAAAGATAGGCTTTGGGTATTTTACTTCCGAGCCGCTTCCCTTTTCCCGCCGCCGGCACCACGGCATAGACGCTCATGCCGAGGACTTTGAGCTTTCTTCGATCTTCGCGAATATCATCCTCCCCGCTGCGGTCTGCAAGGCAGAGGTGACGCTCACAGACGCACTCTGTCCGATATATTTGCGGGCGCCGTCCACGACGACCATCGTGCCATCATCCAGATATCCGATGGCCTGGTCTTTTTCCTTCCCGTCTTTCATGAGACGCACTTCCAGCGTCTCCCCTGGCAGCAGCATGGGCCGGAGCGCTTGCGCGAGCTCATTGATATTAAGGATCGCAACGTTTTGTATTTCTGCGACTTTGTTCAGATTGAAATCATTTGTCAGCACCTTGCCGCTCAGAAGTTTCGCGAGTTTGATCAATTTTTCGTCAACGGTCGCGATCTCTGGAAATTCTTCTTCATCAACACGAACGGTCACGTGAGGAATTTTTTTGAGCTTGTTCAGAATGTCCAGGCCGCGACGGCCGCGATTGCGCTTGAGCGGGTCGGCGGAATCCGCAACCTGTTGAAGTTCTTTCAAAACAAAGTTCGGCACCACCAGACGCCCTCCAAGGAATTTCGCCTGGCAAATATCGTGGATGCGTCCATCGATAATGACGCTTGTATCCAGAATGAGCACCTCGTCCTTCTGGTCCTGCCGGTCAAATCGCACATAAGGAATGATCAAGTTGAATTCGTCTCGGCCGCGCATCGCAAATATCATTCCAAAATATGCGAGGA
This sequence comes from Candidatus Omnitrophota bacterium, assembly GCA_031379345.1. GTDB lineage: Bacteria > Omnitrophota > Gorgyraeia > 2-02-FULL-51-18 > 2-02-FULL-51-18 > JAHFFM01. The sequence continues at coordinate 5,069 of JANNFA010000084.1, forward strand.
CGAGGACAAGGACAAGCTTGAGCGAGGAAGCAAGCGCTGGGTTGATCTCAGGAATGAGGTCGATGGCACCCGTGACAAAGCGTGAGACGATGAGCGCGAGAATGAGACCAAACACGGCCGCGGATAAGCCGCGCAAAGAAAGCCGGCCCAGTCCCATTTCGATCAGGATGACGAGGAGCGACAACCCGACGCCGATGCCAATGCCGCCTAACGCCCACGCCGATCCTACCCCGTGATAGTCGCTGCCCAGTTGGTACCCGACAACGGCACTGATCAGGACGAATAAGGTCCGTATAAAACCAAAGGTCATTTGAGATCCCTTTCCTGATACCTGACTACTGACACCTGACTACTATCCTTTTTTCAGCAATTTCCATGGATTTTTTTTGATATCCGCAACAAATGCCTCGATATCTTTCGCTATCTTGTCGTCCTTCAACAACTTCCCAACAGAACCTTCTCCGTTCTCCAACCGACCCATCACGACTTTTGCGGACGCTGAAGCGGCTTTGAGATCAGCCGCGGCCGACTCTAAACTTGCAAATGTCTTATCCGCGTTCACGAATGTGCCTTTCAACGATTTTTTGAACTCGGGATCTCCAATAACTTCTCGAAGATCATCGACCATGTACTCGGCTCGCTGGATAAGTTGCTGGCCTGAATCAAAGAGATCGTCGACGCCGGTAAGCTGCTTCCCCACTAGGATAGCACTCGGACCCACGGTTTTTGAACCCGGGGTGCCGGGTCGTATTTCGATATACTTCTCTCCAAGGAACCCCATCGTTGCCACGCGGATATCCGCGTCCTCTTCGATCATCACACCTTCATCAAGAAACGCATCCAGATGGATCATAGTGCGCCCCTCGGCATCGCGCACTGCGCGAAATTTTTTCACCTTGCCCACCGGGAATCCCGCTAGCTTGATTGGCGAATCTTTTTCGATACCGCTCACGGTATCGAAAATTAGCGTTACGGAATACCCTGGCCGGATGTAAAGATCCCCCGCACGCACCACGAGCGTCACCAGAACCGCGATGGCCGCAAAAACAAACAAACCCACTCGAAACTCTGCATTCCCTTTTTTCAATTTCCTTCCCTCCCTATGACAATGCCTTAAAATTTATGTCCATTATCGGGCCCTGCGTAGACCCCGTGATAAACTGCTGGACTACCGGGTCCTTGGATTGCCGAATCTCTTCCACGCTGCCGGTCTGCCGAATACGCCCTTGGTACATCATCGCGATACGCGTGGCGATCTTGTAAACGCTGATCATGTCATGGGTCACGACGATCGACGTGACCTTAAGCTTATCGTGCAAACTGATAATAAGCTCGTCGATGGCGGCGGCCGTGATAGGATCCAGCCCTGTGGTCGGCTCATCGTACAGCAGGATCTCCGGACGCATGCAGATCGCTCGCGCAAGAGCCACGCGTTTTTTCATTCCGCCCGATAAGTCCGCGGGTTTGCGGTCGTGGATCCCCTTCAACCCGACTAATTCCAATGATTCGTCCACGCGATCCTTTATTTGGCCTTCCGTCATCGTCGTGTGCTCGATCAGATTGAATCCTACATTCTCGCCCACCGTCATCGAATCAAAAAGAGCCGCGCCCTGGAATACCATCCCGAAACGCAAACGCAGTAAAGCCATTTCCTTAGCCGGAAGCATCGATACCTCCACGCCGTCGACCTTCATTTCTCCACTATCTGCTTTTAGGAGGCCGATCACATGCTTCAAAAAAACGCTTTTTCCACAACCTGAACGGCCGATCACAACGAGCGTCTCACCGCGGTTCACCGTAAGATCCAAACCATCTAACACTTTCCCGCCCGGAAATGTCTTCCTCAACCCCTTTGCTTCGATCATCATCGCGGGTGCTGTGCTCACAAAAAATAAAAAACAATTGTGAAAAATGCATCGGCGAGAATAATAGAAATGAACGACTGTACCACGGCGCGTGTTGTCGCGATTCCCACACCTTCGGCGCCACCCTGCACTCGCAGACCCTGGTAACAGGACAGGGTGCTGATAAGCATGGCGAATATCACCGTTTTGGATAAGCCCGTAAAAATGTCTTTCAAGACAAGCGGCTCAAAGGTCATTTTGATATATAGGCTCGATGGCAAACCAAGTTTATAAACAGATACCACGTAACCCCCCGCAATCCCGATCATGTCGGCGAACACAGTAAGAAGCGGCAACATCACGACAAGCGCTAGAAATCTTGGGACAACCAAATGTTTGACCGGATTTGCGGCCAATGTCTCAAGCGCATCGATCTGCTCGGTTACCTTCATAGAACCCAATTCTGCCGCAATAGAAGCGCCGATGCGGCCCGCCACCACGAGGCCGGTGATGACCGGAGCGATCTCGCGGCAAATAGAGATCGAAACCAAACTCGGGATGTACATCTCTGCATTGACGCGCTTCATCTGATAGGCGCTTTGGAAGGCGATGACGATACCAATAAAAAAATTTGTAA
>JANNFA010000119.1:0-1520 GCA_031379345.1 Candidatus Omnitrophota bacterium
TCGAACATGTTCACCGTCAGACCGCCGGCGAGGACGGTTTTGTCTCCATCGAAGTCAGCCCGCTTCTCGCCTACGACACAAAAGCGACGATCGAAGAAGCCAAGGAGCTGCACAAACGTGTTGCCCGCAAGAATGTGATGATAAAGATTCCGGCCACATCTGCAGGTTTGGCGGCCATCGAGGCTGTGGTTGCCGAGGGTATTTCCGTAAACGTCACTCTTATTTTTGCTGTTGAGCGCCACCGGGAAGTGATGGAGGCGTATCTGGGAGGACTTGAAAAATGTTTGGATGCTGGCCGGTCTATTAAAGAGATAGCGTCGGTTGCGAGTTTTTTTGTGAGCCGCGTGGATGCGGCTGTGGATAAACTGCTTGAATCCAAGATCACTGCGACGCAGGACCCGGCACAGAAAGAACTTTTTCGTACTCTGCTCGGCAAAGCCGGTATCGCCAATTCCAAAGCCGCGTATTCGGCGTTCGAAGAGACCTTTGCAGAAGAGCGTTTTCATCGCATGAAGACCGAAGGCGCACAGTATCAGCGCCCGCTCTGGGCCTCGACGGGCACAAAAAACCCCGCGTATTCGGACGTGCTGTATGTGGAGGCCCTGATTGGGCCCAATACGGTCGACACGGTGCCTCCCGCAACGCTGGACGCGTTTCGCGATCATGGGCGCGCCGAGTTGACGCTGACAGAGGGTCTTGTCGAAGCGGAAAAGACTCTAGAGAAGCTTGCTTTTTGCGGCATTGCCCTTTCACAAGTCACTGAGGACCTCGAAAAAGCCGGTGTCGAGCTTTTCGCGGAGGCCTACAACAAGATCATCAAAAGGATACGGGAAAAAAGATGAAAAACACCTTTACGCCTCCGAATGCACAGTGGGGCCCTTACGAAGCCAATCTCCGCCAGTGGTTTTCAAAATGTGAAAAAATGAACATCGTGCCGCGCCTCTGGCAGCGTGACGCGGCTCTCTGGAGCAAAGACCCTGCTGCTCAAAAAGAGATCAAGAACCGCCTTGGATGGCTTGCTCTGCCGCGCATGATGCGTCCGCACCTCGCCGAACTGAAGGCGTTCCAGGACGATGTGAAGGCCGCTGGCTTCACGCATGCGGTCCTTTTGGGTATGGGAGGTTCGAGTCTTGCGCCTGAAGTGATGCAGAACGTACTCGGAAACGCGTCGGGTTTTCCAGTACTCCTCACTCTCGACAGCACCGACCCGGGCCGGGTGAAGGACGTGGAGTCTCAGATCGACCTGGCAAAGACACTTTTCATCGTCTCGTCAAAATCCGGCGGAACGATCGAGCTTGTTTCTTTTTTTAAATATTTCTATGACCGCGTGAAGTCCGTGCGCGCGGAAAATCCGGGCAGCGCTTTTATCGCGATCACCGATCCGGGCACGGCGCTTGAAGCTTCTGCGAAGGAACATAAATTCTGGAAAACGTTCCTGGCGCCCGAGGATGTGGGCGGTCGTTTTTCTGCGCTCAGCGTGTTTGGTCTCGTGCCGGCCGCGGTGATCGGAGCCGATGTCC
>JANNFA010000126.1:0-6784 GCA_031379345.1 Candidatus Omnitrophota bacterium
CAGAAACTCCTGTTCCCTTTACCCCCGCATTAAAAGCATCGCGGATGGCATGTGCCCCTTTGAAGGCCGGCAATAGGGACGGATGCACATTCAGGATGCGGCCTTTATAGGCGTTGACGAAATAAGGTGTAAACAGCCGCATGTAACCGGCCAACACCACAACCTCCACCCCCAGGTCATTCAAGATCGAGATAATGAGTTTTTCATGATCTTTACGCGAAGCGAAGAGTTTGGGCGGGAGAACGGCCACCGCGACGCCATGGTGATTGGCGCGCGTGATCGCATACGCCTTGGGATTGTCGCAAACCATGACGGCGACCTCAGCGCGCAACTTTTTGCGCCGGATCGCCGTCAGGATCACTTCAAAATTAGAGCCGTTCCCGGAACAGAAAACGGCGATACGCTTGGACAATTAATTACCCAGCGTGCCGTCGATCTTTTTTTGCAGATCCGTCTTGGACATCGCACCCACGATGCGGCTGATTTCCTTGCCGCCTCGAAAGACGATCATCGTGGGAATATTCATGACCCCGAATTGTGAGGGCGAATCCTGGTTCTCATCGACGTTTAGTTTTCCGATCTTGAGTTTGCCGGCATAGACCGGAGCCAAATCATCGAGGATCGGACCCATCATTTTGCAGGGTCCGCACCACTCCGCCCAGAAGTCCACCAATACCGGGACACCGGACTTCACGACTTCAGAATCAAAATTGCTATCTGTAAATTTTGAAACGCTCGCTCCCATACACTCTTCCTTTCTGTTCTGTCGTCTTAAACTGAGCTGGAGACCGGGATTGAACCGGTGACCTGCGGTTTACGAAACCGCTGCTCTACCAGCTGAGCTACTCCAGCAATAATATTTTTTAAAACCTACTTCGAGGTCGAGACCTTTTCCGTCCAACGGCCCGAAAAATCATTCAATGAATTCACGAGACCCTGAGACGATTCCTTGATCGTGACCGCTCCGCCCATCAACACATCGCGCGACGTCAATGACTTGCCGTAATAGGCGGTGTTCGAATTGTTGTCCTGTGTTAGGACGGCTCCATCCAACGCGATACCGGCGAATAGACCGCGGCTTCGTGAATACGAAAGGATGCCGGCGCGCAGTGAAAGATCCGTTGCGGCCTGTGAATAACGACCCACAGGACCCGCTGCTGCGGAAGCATCCGCACCCAGCGTGCTTCGGCTCGACAAAAGACCGTCCAATCCACGATCGTTCATCACGACGAGGATCACATCGTTGGCTTGGCCACCGATCTGAAGACCCCAATTGATCCCGCCAATCGTCGAGAAAGCTACGGGACCCCATTTACCGTCCGAACCCTTCATGAGAACGACGCCCTTGCCCCAGCGTGCGCCAAAAATGAAGGCGCCCTTCAACACGCTCGGATAGATCGCGATGGCCTTGCATTTTGCCAGAAGTTCTTCTGGGATACTCTGGTCCGGACTCACCATGATCTCGCCCAGCACGAGCCGTGCTTCCTGGATACGGGCATCCAGCGTTGCAGGATCATCCGCCCTCAACGGGGTGTTCCCCGCCAAAAAAAACACGACCGTGAATCCTGCCGTTATCCTCAAAAGTTTCTTCATTCGACCCTCCTCGTAGACGATGATTTTAGCATAAAACGGAAGCGGTGGAAAATTATGCGAGGTCTGTCTTCGGGAGGGTGGCGCCGGTCGTGTCGTTCTCCACGGGCAGATGGATGTCGGAGGCAAGCCCAAAAATCCACAGGAGTTGAATCACACGGTAGGTTAGGTCGACCTCCCACCAACGAAAACCGTGGCGGGCAGAACGCTGGAAAGCGTGGTGGTTATTGTGCCATCCTTCTCCGAACGCAAGAAGGGCGACCCACCAATTATTACGGGAATCATCCGAGGTTTTATAAGTCCGATATCCCGAGATATGTGAGGCGGAATTAACCAGCCAGGTGCTGTGATAGACGCACACGGAACGAACGAAGATACCCCAAACAACGAATGGCCACCCGCCTATCCAATAAAGAACGCCGGCCAGAACGAACGCCGGTAAAAGATGATACTTATCAAGGAAGCGGAGCACCGGGTCTTTCGCCAAATCCGGCACATAGCGTTTATAGGAATCGTATTCCGACAGAAAATCCTCGCGGCCGAAAAGCCAGCCGACATGCGCCCACAGAAAACCATGCTTGGGACTGTGCGGGTCCTGCTCGAGATCGGAATAGGTGTGATGATACCGGTGCGTCGCCACCCAGGAAAGCGGACCGGCCTCCCCGGCCATGCATCCGCAGATGGCTAAACTGTATTGCATGAACTTGGGCGTGGAATAACTTTTGTGCGTAAAATAGCGGTGATAGCCCAACGTGATGCCGATACCGCCGGTGACCCACCAAAGCAAGATCATGGTCCTGAGCGCAGGCCAGCTGAATGTAAAAAAACCAGCCAGCGCGCCCAGGTGCATGGACAATATCCACCCGAAAACGATCCAGTCATGCCTGTCGCTGAATATGGCTCTACGCTTAGTCAAGAACACCTCATTAGCCTTGATATATTTCTATATATCAATTCTATCATATAATTAACAATATTTTCAGTTTTTACGGACAGTGACGAGGCGATCGAGCTCGGTTTTGAGGCGGGGCAATACTTCGTTGTACCGGAAAGACCCTAAGGTCCTATCCTTTTTTTTCAAAGTGACCGTGCTTGGGCCGCACCATAGACCCAAATCTGCGTCATCCGTCTCCCCGGGCCCGTTGACGCGGCAACCCATCACAGCGATCGTCAGCTGGTGGTCCTTCGCATAAGCACTCATCTCTTTGACATCCATGGCGAGTTTTACGAAATCGCCGTTCTCCACGCGGGAACAAGAGGGGCAGGAAATGATATTGAGTCCTTTTCCATAATTATCGGGCACGGAAACGAACTTTTTTTCGGCGATATCTTTCAGGATCTGCCGTCCCCATTGTACTTCTTGCCATTTTTCAGAATTAGGAAGGGTCAATGAGACGCGGAGCGTGTCGCCAATGCCCGCCGGAATAAGCTGTTCGAATGCCAGGCGCGTCTTGAGGACGCCCTCCGGCAAAAGTCCGGCTTCTGTCACGCCGAGATGGATGGGCACATCCGGCCGGCGCTTTGAAAACTCTTGATTACAATGGACCACTTTTTTCGGGTCGGAGTCTTTCAGACTCACAACATAATTCGTGAAATGTAGAGAATCCAACAAATCGCAATGCCAGGCGGCGCTTTCCACGATCGCGCGCACATGATCGCCGGGATATTTGTCCAGAAACACCGGAGCCACAGAACCGCAATTCACGCCGACCCGAAGCGCAAGACCATGCTCCTTGGCTATGGAAACCAGCCATTTCACCTTGTCTTCGATGGGTTTATTTTTTTCAAGGTGGTGCAGGTGGCCGGGATTGTAACGTATCTTGTCGACGTACGGGGCGACCTTGTCGGCCAGAGGGAAGTTTTCCTGAAGATCCACGACAAGGCGTGCGGTCGTCTGGCGACGTATCTCGGCCAGCGCCTCGACATCTTTCAGGTTGTCGACGGCGATACGCACGAGATCAGCCCCTTTTTGGCGGAGGTCCTCTATCTGTGCGAGTGTCGCCTCGATGTCCTGCGTGTGCGTCGCGCACATGGACTGCACCGAAACCGGCGAACCTCCGCCGATCGTCAGATCGCGAATTTTGACTTTTCTTGTGCTCAAGCCTTTCCTTTATCCAAATCCAAAGAGCACATAGGTGCTTTTCCGGACATCGGGCAGCCGCCTGTCTTGCATTTCATAGCACAAACCCCCGTCAGGATAGAGACAACAATGATGACGGCGCCGATGATACGGCCGACCTGGCGGAGACTCCCCTGCTCTTTTGAAGCGTTCAAAAAAACTAAGTACCCAATTCCCAATGCGATCAAACCGGTTGCACACCCCATTATCGATCCTCCTGATACGTGGTTGGATTATATCTAAAAATGGTGCCGAGGGAGAGAATTGAACTCCCCACGCCTGCCTTTTCAGGGCAGCGCTCTACCACTGAGCTACCTCGGCGCACAATGTGGCTAGAAAATGAAATCGCATTATAGCATAACAGGTGTTTAAGCCGAAATGCCAGCCCCGCGCGCAGACCGAAATACTGAGTCAGGCTTGAAGTAAATTCGTGATGGCTTATTCGATCGAGTCGGGCTGGACTTCTGATCCTAGTGCGGGATCGATGGGACGAAGAGCGGCTGACATGGACGTATCTACAGAAATCGTGGCCTGCTTATCTAAAAGCTGTATGTCAAATGCCCTGCCATGATCCATCGGCATAGGCTGATAACGGTATTGAGTCGCAGGATACAAAAAAGGCAAGACTCCTAACGTTGCGAATAGAAAAAATAGTTTGATGGCGCCTATCTTATGTTTCTTCATATTATATTTATTAACCTCCAATGGAACACTTTATAAAAATTGTTATAAAGATATTATACCCTATTTTTAGCCAGATACTAGGTACCGTGTACCTACCCGGTACGGGGGTGGAACAGGAGGCAGGTTGGAGGCTGGCACCGAGTGTTGTATAATGCCCCGATGCGTCTCATTAAGTTTTTGGGCTCCCTCGGATTCGCCCTCGCACTTATCGCCGGCCTTGCGCTGCTCCTCAGTGTCTCGACGATCCTTGAATCCATCCATGGGACGCCCTATGTGCAGGAGAATTTTTATCAGGCCCATTGGTTTGATTTTTTTCTGGCTCTCTTGTGGGTAAACATTTTCTGTGCGACTCTCACACGCTGGCCGTTCAAAAAAAAGCATGTAGGCTTTGTGATAACCCATATCGGTATCCTTACCTTGCTTCTGGGCTCTTTTGGAACGCGCGTCTGGGGACGTGAGGGCCAAATGACTCTCTTCGAGGACGAAGCCAAGAACAGGATGCTCCAAACCGGTTTTTCCCTGCACGCCTCATTGCCGGGCGGCGGTGAGAAAATTTTCAATCTCAAAACCTCCCCGCTCAAAAAACCAATTTCTCTGCCGCTCGAAAACGCTCCCTACAGGCTCGTCTTAAGTCGCGTGTTCCCGCACGCCGAAGAAACGCGTTTTCTCGAGGAAGCGCCCGGACGATCGGAACCCAATCACGCCCTGCACGCGACTTTGTCTTCGGAAATGCTGGGGTTTAAACAGGATATTCTTTTACTCGAACACGACCCAGCGGATGCGGATTCTGCAGCCAAGACCATCGGCCCTGCAGCCTTTGTATTGGAAAACTCTTCCGCAGACCCCGTCTCTCAGCTTCCCAAGCTAAGGCTCACCCAAAGCAATGGAACCGTTCTTCAGCTTTCAATGAATGACAATGAAAAAACCGCGGAGTGGAAAGAGACGGGTCTAAATATTTCCAATCTGCACTATTACCCAAAAGCGCGTGTAGAAAATAACCGCTTGGTGAATCTTGATTCTGCGGCACATCTGAATCCGGCCGTTGAGTTCGAGATCTCCGACGCATCGGGGAAAAAAGAGCATCACACGCGTTTTTCGCTTTTTCCCGAATTTGAATCGCTCCGCGGAGGGAGCACGAATAGCGTTTTTGGTCTCAAGGTAGAGCTGCTCGCGCCGCGCGAAGCCGCCGCAGATTCGGGACCCTCGTTCCGCTTTCTAGTTTCTGGGGATAATAAGTGGAGCTACCGCGTCCACTCGATGAAAACGGGGCTCTCTGAAACACGGCCTCTACCCCTGAAAGAACCCATCCCCACAGGTTGGATGGACATGTCGGTGCGGGTAGATCAGACATTCGACCGCGCGCGTATCGTGACCAAAATCCGCGAGGACCGCGACGGCCGCTCGGAAACACCCGCTATTGAACTACGAATCCGCCGGGAAGGAATGCCCGAAGAAACGCGACGGCTTCTTTTGGGCCGCTCGCTTTTGCTCGGCACAAAAAATTCGAGCATGCGCCTGACCGCGGAGCCGCGCTCCGAGGAACTCCCTTTTTCTCTCGGGCTCCTGGATTTCCGCAAGATCGATTACCCGGGCACGTCGAAGCCGGCTGCTTTCGAAAGTGACGTCGTCCTGCGTGATGCCTCAAGCGGTGTCACCTTGGAACGTACCATTAGCATGAATAAACCGCTGGATTATCTAGGCTATCGCGTGTTTCAATCGTCTTTCATTCAGGATGAGCAACTCGGCGAGGCTTCTGTGTTCTCCATCGCAAAAAATCCAGGCATGCCCGCCATCTATGTCGGAGCAGCGTTTATCTTCCTTGGCGTGATCCTTCTTTTTTATTTCCACCCGTTTTTTACAGGAAAGAAAATCTAATGAAAACATCGAAAACACTCTTCTTTTTAATGCTTACTTTTCTATTTTTAAATTCTTCCTCCGAGGCGGCTGCTTGGCAAGAATTAAGGACACTCGCGGTCCAGCACAATGGGCGTGTGAAGCCATTTGATTCTCTCGCCCGCCAGACATTAAAACTCGTCGCCGGCAAAGAAAATTGGCAGGGCCGGGATCCCGTCCAATTCCTTTCAGAATCATTGGAAGAGCCGGCCAAACTCGTAGAGCTTCGGTGGATTCGATTAGACCTTCCAGAGCTCAAGGAAACGCTCGGTCTGGAAAAAAAGGATCATTTCTTTTCGCTGGCAGACCTCGAAGCCTCTCTGTCTCAGATAGATGCTCTCGTGACGAGAGCGAAAAATAACCGCGACCGCGATCTCAAACCCTCTAAAATCGAACAGAAAGCGGAGGAGTTGAGTCTCAAGGTGCGCACCGTGCAAAGTCTTATCGCCGGGACAAATCACACAAAACTCGGGCCTCTCGCCGGCGCCTCGCAGTCCC
>JANNFA010000161.1:0-5040 GCA_031379345.1 Candidatus Omnitrophota bacterium
GCCAAGCCGTCCGACAGATCCATCATCGCGTGAACGTTGAAGTTTTTGACCAGCCACTGAGCCTCGCGTACACGAGGAATAAAGCGAAGGTGTTTTTTGGAGGCGTAGGAGGCACCAAGTGTGCCGCTCACAAACAACCAATCCCCAGGCTTTGCGCCCGAGCGAAGCACCGCTTTTCCTTTTTGTACTTCGCCTAAGAGCGTAGCGGCGAGTGTGAGTTTTTTTGAGGCGTTCGTGTCGCCCCCGACGATGTCCGCTCCAAAACGCGAGGCCGCCGCACGTAAACCGCGATAGACCTCTTCCAGAAATTTTACGCTCGTCGACGCCGGAGCGCCAAGAGACACGACGGCCGCCACAGGTATCCCGCCCATCGCCGCAATGTCACTCAGGTTCACCGCCATCGCCTTCCAGCCAATCTCATAAGGAGTCGCTTGGCTTCGCCGGAAATGACGACCCTCGACCAACATATCGGTCGTCAACAAAAGGTCCTTCTTTCCGCTCTTCAAGACCGCGGTGTCGTCACCGATGCCCTTGCTAAATTTTTTTACCATGCGGATCCAGCCATGCTCGCCGACATCCTTGAGGGTTTTCATGTGGAAAGACTTTTGAAGCCCAGCGTCAGCGCGACCATGAGGCCATTGTGCAGCATATGCGCGGCAATGGAAGGAATGAGTGAACCCGAGCTTTCATACAAATACGTGAGGAACATGCCCAAAAGAAAGATCGGCACGAACGCCACGGCGTTCATATGAAGCGCGGCGAATACCGCGGAAACTAGGCAGGCGCCTCCACATATTCCAAAACGTTTCCGAAGACCCGCATAAGCAAAACCACGAAAAAAAATCTCTTCCAACAGCGGCCCCAGAAGCGCCACGAAGATCGTAATGGGCACAAGATACGTGCTCGTCGAGTCTTTAAGAAAGATTTGCACCACATTTTGCGGAGATACTTCGATTGAAAAAATATGAAGGACCGCGGCCACGGCGAGTAAGCTAATTAATAGGAGCGGCAACACGGCGATATAGGCGAGCAAACCCGCCCGCAGATCGCTGGAGATCCTATCAAAGCGCAGTCCCAGTTCGCAAAAACCATGCCCATGCCGGGCCTTGATGAGAGCCCACACAAAAACAACCACAAGAACATCCCTCAGCAGGCTCGCGGCAAACATCAACACATCCGAAATCCCTTCCCCAGGACCCAGCCCGCGGCGCAAAACCTCCTGACAAAGAAAGAGAAAGCCCTCCACAAAAAGAAGGAAAAAAAATCCTCCGGCCACTTCCCTTGTGCCCCAACGCACATTCGTCATGCCCTCAACCCAAAAAGATCCATGGCGTTGGCCGTGGTTACTTTGGCAAGAACGTCAGGATCCACACCACGTGCGGTCGCCAGAAAAACCGCCAGCTCGGCGACATGCACCGGTTCATTTCGTTTGCCGCGCCTGGGAGAAAGGTAAGGGGAATCCGTTTCGAGCAGCAGCCGGTCAAGCGGAGTTATTTTCGCCGCTTCTAAGAGCGTGCCTGCATTTTTAAACGTAATATTGCAAGTAAAAGAGATATAAAAACCAAGCGCCGAGAGCGTCCGCATCGCGTCCGCATCGTAAGAAAAACAGTGCATCACTCCGCGAACCCCTTCCTTAGCGGCGTCGCTTAGGATTGCGAGCGTATCTTGGAAGGCATTGCGCGAATGCACAATGACGGGAAGCGTGTGTTTTTTGGCGAGCGCCAACATGCGGCGAAAAACCTTCTTTTGTGTTTCCGGGTCGCCTTCACTCTTAAAATAATCGAGGCCGATCTCCCCGATTGCCGCCGGGCGCTTCGAGACGATCTGTTTTTCAAGGGCTTCAAACATCGTTTCGTCCGCCTCATGCGCTGTGTGCGGGTGGAGACCTACGGAATAGGTCATGCAAGGATAATGGGAGGCAAGTTCCTGCGCTTTTGCGTTCGTGACGGGGTCCGTGCCCACATTCACAAGATAGCGAACACCGGCTTCTTGCGCACGACGGATGACCTCCTCGCGGTCTGCGTCAAAATCGGGAAAATGCAGGTGGCAATGCGTGTCGACAAGGGTCATCATTTTGCCGAGGTGCCGGCCTTCCGGAGTTTCTCGATCACACCGGGCAACTCGGCAAGAACATAGTCCACTTCCGCCTCCGTGGTGAAGCGTCCCAGTGAAAAACGGAGGGTCGCGCGCGCGGCGTTTTCTGAAAGGCCCATCGCAAGGAGCACATGCGAAGACTCCACTGAACCCGCCGTGCAGGCGGAGCCCGTCGAGACACAAATTCCTTTTAAATCGAGACTCATGAGAAGTGTTTCGCCGTCTAAACCCTCGAATGAAAGACTTGAAGTGTTATAAAGTCTCTTTTTTTTGTCGCCATTCACATGCGTACCGGAAATTTTTTCGAGCAGCGTCATTTCAAAGCGGTCCCGCAAACCACCGACTCGCCGCGACTCCTCTGCCTTGTATTGTTGCGCGAGCGCAGCCGCCTTCCCGAAACCCGCGATGGCAGCCACGTTCTCTGTGCCCGGCCGAACATTCTTCTCCTGATGACCCCCGTGTAAAAGCGCCTCTATCTTCACTCCCTTGCGGATGTAGAGCGCACCGGCGCCTTTGGGGCCGTATATTTTATGCGCGGAGATACTGAGAAGGTCGATGCCAAGCGCCTCAGGGTCGATGTCGAGTTTTCCATAGGACTGCACCGCGTCGACATGAAAAAGAGCGTCCTTCGCGTGCGCAATTTTTGCGGCTTCTTCGATGGGCTGGATGACCCCGGTCTCGTTGTTGGCGTGCATGAGACTCACAAGCGCAGTCTCGTCGGTGACTACCGATTTCAACGCATCCATTTTTACGACCCCGTCCGCACCCACAGGCACAAAACTCACCGCACAGCGGCGTTTTTGAAGATGCAGGGCCGTATGGAGGACCGCTTGGTGTTCGATGGAAGAAACAGCAAGATGCCTACGCTCGAGGAGCCGCGCCATCAGCACGCCGCGTACGGCGAGGTTGTCGGACTCCGTCCCGCCGGAGGTAAATATAATGTCACCCGGCTCACAGGAAAGCGATTCGGCGATACTCTCGCGTGCTTCTTCCACAGCATGACGGGCCTTTTGCCCGGCTTGGTGAAAACTGGACGCATTCGCAAGCGAAAGCGCCTCCGTCATCACCTTCCGGACTTCGGGGTCCAAAGGCGTTGTCGCGTTATAATCTAGATAGGCTTCCATGACCTACTTCTTTTCTGTTTCAATCCTTGGAAACAATGACGAGCCCTTGGCAATCTTTCCATCTATACCTAATTGGGTGAGCATATTCTCAGAAGTTACGGGCATGAAAGGCGCGATGGCCTTTGCAAGCACATGCAAAGTTTGAATGAGACTGAAGATGACCAATTCCAATTCCTGAGTGTGTCCCTGTTTAGCCAAGACCCAAGGCGCTTTCTTCTCGATATACTCGTTGGCTTTATTCACGACCACCCAGATAGCCTCTAAGGCCTCCGAAAAAGCCAAGCGACCCATGGTCTCATCCACCTTTTTAGCCATCTCCCCCGGCGCTTCGGCCAAATATTGCGCAACGGCGGTGCCGGACGGGACTTTGCCTTCAAAATATTTCTCGCACATCGTGAGAGTACGGCTTAATAGATTCCCCAGGCCGTTGGCTAGATCAGCATTGGTGCGGACAGTGAGCGCTTCTTCGCTGAAGGCGCCGTCCTGACCGAAGGGCGTTTCTCTCAAAAGAAAATAACGGAAAGAGTCCACGCCGTATTTTTTCACGATCTCGGTCGGGTCGGTCACATTGCCCAGGGACTTCGACATCTTCTCCCCGCCCTGCACCCACCAGCCATGCGCGAACACCATTTCCGGAAGCGGCAGGTCCAGCGCGTACAAAAGCGAGGGCCAAATCACGGCGTGGTGGCGGATAATGTCCTTGCCGATAATATGCACATTCGCCGGCCACCATTTTGCGAAGGAGTCGTTTTTTTTCCCATAACCGCAAGCGGAAATGTAATTGATGAGTGCGTCAAACCACACATAGGTCACGTGATCGGGGTCGAACGGGATCGGGATGCCCCACTCCAAGCGGGCTTTAGGCCGCGAGACACTCAGGTCAGACAAAACATTGTGCTCCAGGAACCCTAACACCTCATTGCGCCGCGATTCCGGCAGGACCTTCAATTTTCCGCCCTTGATATCCTCTATCAAACGCGTTTGATAGGCTGACATCCTGAAAAAATACGTGTCTTCCTTCATCTTCTCCAGCGGCCGCTTGCAGTCGGGGCAGTGGCTATCGCCCGCGAGCAGACCTTCGGTGATAAAAGTCTCGCAGGAGACGCAATAAAAACCATCGTAAGTGCTCATATAGAGAACGTCGACATCCTTGCCATCGACTTTTACCTTGGAGCTCTTTACCTTGTCCCATGCCTTGGCCACAGCTTCTTTGTGACGCGTTTCCGTCGTACGAATGAAGTCGTCATAAGAGATATTCAAGGTTTTCCAAAGTTCCTTGAACGTCTCCGAAATGCTGTCGGTGAAAGCCTGAGGTTCCATGCCGGCGGCTTGGGCGGCGCGTGAAATTTTCTGACCATGCTCATCCGTCCCGGTAAGAAAGAGAACGTCATTGCCAGCCGCCCGATGGTAACGCGCCAACACATCGGCGGCGATCTCGGTATAAGCGTGGCCGATATGCGGCTTGGCGTTCACGTAGTACAGGGGCGTCGTCAGAAAGAATTTCTGGCTCATAGTTCTTCCCATAAAACGGAGAGCGCAAGCTTCACATTCACATTCGACTCCAGCTTCTCTTTGAATTCCGCCAATTTCTCGATCTTTTCGATGATCTCATCCGGCGAAAGACGCTCCGCCAGATCTGCGATCCCCGGCCGGCCGCTTCCCTTCCCGGCGCCCACATTCGCCAGAAGTGCTCCGCGCAACTCACGAATGACGCCGTCCAGGACGGGCAACACTTCCTCGCGCTTGGTAAGACCCAATTCGGGCACGCGCTTGCCGACAAGGAAATCGATCACCGCCTGTTGGGCCTGCTCCGCCTTCGAAT
>JANNFA010000162.1:0-4499 GCA_031379345.1 Candidatus Omnitrophota bacterium
AAGCTCTGGACCTCATGCATAGCGAAAAATCGGGTTACATCATCATCGCCGACGAACATTCGAAGCTGCTAGGGATCTTTACCGAGCGCGAAGTGTTGATGAATGTGCTCCAGCCCGGCGTTTCGCTCTCTGACCCTGTCGAAAAATACATGCGCAAAGACATGCACCCGCTTAAAAAGACAGACACCGTCGGCCAAGCGCTGGAGTACATGAACAGATTTAGCATCCGCCACGTGCCGCTCTTAGACGATTTTGACCAAGTGAACGGTATCCTATCTATCCGTACCATCGTGTCGTTCCTGTCCGAGCTCTTCCCGACCGGCGTCTTCAATCTTCCGCCGAAGTCGGACCAGATCCACGACACCATCGAGGGAGGCTAAGTTGGCCGCTAAAGTTACCCAAGAGCTTGATTCCGTCGTCATCCGCATCGCGGGAGACTCCGGCGATGGCATGCAGCTGACCGGCGACCAGCTGACCGATACCTCCGCCATGATGGGAAATGACATCGCGACCTTACCGGATTTTCCGGCCGAGATCCGCGCGCCGCAGGGCACGCTTCCCGGCGTCTCAAGTTTCCAGATCCAGTTTAGTCAGCGAAATGTCTATACGGCCGGCGACGCGCCGGACGTGCTGGTCGTGATGAACCCTGCTGCGCTCAAGTTAAACATCGCCGACCTCGTCAAAGGCGGCATCCTGATCCTTAATTCTGATTCCTTCAACGAGGATAATCTTAAAAAAGCCGGCTGGAAATCGAACCCTCTCGCGGATGACACCCTGAGAGATTACTCTGTGATGAAAGTGCCCTTCTCCGCGCTGACGAAGAATGCCCTGGTCGAATCGAAGATCAAAGCAAGTGAGGTCGACCGCTGTAAGAATTACTTCGCGCTCGGACTTCTTTTTTGGATGTACGGACGCTCTCTCGACTATACGATCGAGTGGACCAAGGATAAATTCGCAAAAAAACCGGAAATCGCCGAAGCCAACATCATGGCTCTCAAGGCCGGCTACAATTTCGGGGACATCACCGAGTTGTCTCTCGCGAAATATGAGGTCAAAAAAGCGGACATTGGTCCCGGCACCTACCGCAAGATCACGGGCAATGAAGCCACTGCGCTGGGTATTATCGCCGCGGCCCAGCTTTCCGGAAAACAGGTCCTCTACTCCGGTTACCCCATCACACCGGCCAGCGACATCCTCCACCAACTGGCTTATCGAAAAAATTACAATGTGAAGACCTTCCAGGCGGAAGATGAGATCGCGGCCTGCGGCGCAGCACTGGGCGCCTCGTTCGGCGGACAGATCGGGATCACCGGTACTAGCGGCCCGGGTATCTGCTTGAAATCCGAGATGATCAACCTGGCACTGATGGTGGAGCTTCCGCTGGTCATCCTGAATATCCAGCGCGGCGGCCCTTCCACCGGCCTTCCGACAAAAACCGAACAATCCGATCTTTTACAGGTGATGTTTGGCCGCAACGGCGATTCCCCTATTCCGGTCGTGGCCGCGTCGACGCCTTCCGACTGCTTTGAGATGGTGTTGGAAGCGGTACGTCTCGCGACCAAATACATGACGCCGGTCTTTTTCCTTTCTGAGGGTTACATCGCGAACGGCTCTGAGCCATGGAAACTTCCGGAGATGTCGGAGTTAAAAAAAATTGAGATAAAACATGCGACCGCGCCCAATGGGGACGGCGGTGTCTTCATGCCTTACGTGCGCGACGAAAAAACGCTGGCGCGCCCATGGGCCGTTCCGGGCACGGCGGGCCTCGAGCACCGCATCGGCGGTATCGAAAAAGCGGATAAAACGGGCAGTATCAGCTACGACCCCGCGAACCACCACCGGATGACCGAGCTTCGTCGTGACAAAGTACGCGGAATCGCCAACGACATTCCACCGGCAGAAATATTCGGCGATAAAAATGGGAAGCTCTTGGTGCTCGGCTGGGGCGGGACCTTCGGGACACTCCGCGCGGCGGTCGAAGAACTGCGCGCCGAGGGAAAAAAGGTCTCTCACTGCCATTTACGCTATATCAATCCCTTCCCAAAGAACCTCGGCGAGATCCTAAAGAGCTTTGAGACCGTCCTCATCCCCGAGATAAACACGGGGCAATTGATTTTCCTTGTCCGCTCCCAGTTCGAAGGAGTGCGCGCTGTGTGTTACAATCGCGTCACCGGCCAGCCCTTCAAAATACGTGAAATCAAAAATCAGATCGAGGCGATTCTATGACACCGTCCACGCTCGTTCCAGAAAAACCTCACTACGCGAAGGATGATTTCGTCTCCGGCAGCGACGTACGCTGGTGCCCGGGTTGCGGCGACTACGCCATTCTCTCGGTGATGCAAAAGACGCTGGCGGATTTCACACCCACCCAGCGCGAGAACCACGTGTTTATTTCGGGCATCGGCTGTTCGAGCCGTTTCCCTTATTACATGAAGACCTATGGTTTCCACACCATCCATGGGCGCGCCCCGGCTATCGCAACGGGACTGAAGCTAATGCGGCCCGACCTCACGGTGTGGGTCATCACCGGCGACGGGGATGGTCTTTCCATCGGAGGCAATCACCTGATCCATGTGCTCCGCCGGAATGTGGACCTCAAGATCATTCTCGTTAATAATGAGATCTATGGCTTGACCAAGGGTCAGTATTCCCCCACTTCGAAACAGAACCAAGTCACCAAGTCGACACCGGAAGGCTCCATCGATTACCCGATAAACCCTCTGTGCGTCGCCATCGCAGCAGAAGCCACATTCATCGCGCGCACGTTCGACTCGGATCCCCGTCATATGAGCTCCGTATTCCAGCAGGCGATGAAGCACAAGGGCGTGGCCTTTGTCGAAGTCTTCCAAAATTGTGTCATCTTCAACAAAGACACGCACATGCCCATCGTCGGCCGCGAAAGCCGCGATGACCGCGCCCTCTACCTCGAGGATGGGAAACCGCTCATCTTCGGAAAAAATAAAGACAAGGGCATAAAATTAAACGGATTCCTGCCCGAGATCGTGGATCTGGCCGCCAAACCGGAGGAAGCCAAGAACGTCATCCTCCACAACGCAAAAGAACCGATCCCGAATTACTCCTATCTGCTCACTCAGCTCGAATATCCCGAAATGCCGGTACCTTTCGGTGTTTTCCGCGATATCAAAAAACCGACCTATGATGAGATGTTGGACGCACAGGTCAAGTCCGTCATCCAGAAACGAGGCGAAGGCACTCTAAAGGACATTCTTTATACCAGCGACGCCTGGACCGTCGAAGGAAAGGCAAAAGAAGCAAAGTCCGCTCCGGAACCTGTTTCCAGCGAGTCGTCTACGCCGCATAAAAATTACTGGCACGAGGAAGAGCTTTCCAGACTGGCCACCGGCGGGAAGATCGGCGACGAGGCCAAGCCCGGCAAAGACAAGCTCGCACGCTATATCATGAACGAAAAGGTCTCCGATTTTATCTCGAAAACACCGCCCATCATCGTCAGTCCCGAGACATCCATCCAAGAGATGATCGACCTCATGCACCAGTTCCCGACCAAGGGCTGTGTGCTGGTCTGCGGGAAAGATAAAAAAATCGTGGGAATCGCTTCTATCCGCGATGTCCTTCTGAAGGTAGCCGGCCTCATCAAAGACCCGTCCAAAGTTCCCGTAAAAAACATCATGACACCAAACCCGGAGTGCCTCAACAAAGAGGCTCAGCTTTCATACGCTCTGCACAAGATGTCCATCGGCAAGTTCCGCCACGTGCCGGTGATCGATAATGGCGTCCCGATCGGTGTGGTCTCCACGCGCGATCTCATTGAATACCTGACTGCACCTAAGAAAAAATAGGGTCGTATGGCTTCCGAAAGTTTTCCGTCCTCAAAAAAAATCAAAGTCTCTGGTGCTATCCATCCTGAACTGCTCGTTCCCATGCGCGAGATATCTTTGACAGGAGAACCGCCGGTCTATACCTACGACACGAGCGGGCCCTACACCGATCCTGAAGTAAAAATAGACCTGCAAAAGGGCCTGGAGCCGCTGCGCCGCTCTTGGATACTCGGCCGCGGGGATGTGACCGGAGAAAAAGTCCTGCGCGCCAAACCTGGACGCAACGTCTCTCAGATGCATTATGCGAAAAAGGGTATTATCACGCATGAGATGGAGTACGTCGCCATCCGCGAGAATCTTCTCCTTGAAAAAGCGCGCGAAGAGGCTAAGATCCAGCACCCCGGACAGAATTTCGGCGCTTCCCTCCCTGCGCGAGTGACACCCGAATTCGTGCGCGACGAAGTTGCGCGGGGACGGGCCATTATCCCCGCGAACATCAACCACACAGAACTGGAACCGATGGCCATCGGCCGCAACTTTTTGGTGAAGATAAACGCCAATATCGGTAACAGTGCGGTCGCTTCTTCTATCGAAGAAGAGGTCGAAAAAATGACCTGGGCCACCCTTTGGGGGGCGGACACCGTGATGGATCTTTCGACGGGAAAGAACATCCACGAAACAAGAGAATGGATCGTCCGCAAC
>JANNFA010000192.1:0-7095 GCA_031379345.1 Candidatus Omnitrophota bacterium
CCAGTGTGCTAGGGTTCAAGGTCGAGCCTAAGACATTCGCGGCCGTGAAGAAACTAGCGGCCCGCATCAAGGATGTGAGTCAGGAGCGCGTGCGCGACGAGTTGATCAAGATGTTTACCGGCCCCAATCCGGCCCTAGCCCTCGAACTTCTCGACAAAGCCGGGCTTCTCAAGCATGTCCTGCCCGAAGTCGAGCGCATGAAAGGTGTCCAACAGCCTCGTGCTTATCATCCGGAAGGGGATGTATTCCGTCACACGAAGCTTCTGCTCAAACAACTCAAGTCGCCGTCCTTGACCCTGGCTTTTGGGGCTCTCCTTCATGATGTGGGGAAGCCGGCCACGTTCCGCCGCTCTGACCGCATTCGTTTCAATGGCCATGAAGTGGTCGGCGCGCGCATCAGTGAGAAGATTCTGACACGTCTACGTTTTTCAAACGCGGATAAAGAACGCATCCTCGCCTGTGTGGAGGGTCACATGCGTTTCAAGGACGTAAAAAGCATGAAACAGTCGACATTGAAGCGCATGATGCAACGCGATACCTTTGAGGTGGAGCTTGAACAGCACCGCGTGGACTGCCTAGCCAGCCATGGTGATATTTCAAATTGGCGCTTTCTTAAAAAAAAGGCAAAAGAGTTTAGCCGCGAGGACATTCGGCCCAAGCCGGTCCTTTCCGGAGGCGATCTTTTAGGAATGGGCTTCAAACCAGGCCCGCTTATTGGCCGCATCCTTCGCGCACTTGAAGAAGCTCAGCTCGAAGAAAAAATAAAGACTTCTGAAGAGGCCCGTTCCTGGGTTGCTGCCACCTTTAAGCCCGAATAAGCACCGTATTTTAACCTGTAAATATTAGTTGTAATTTTTGTTAATAATTAGTATATATATGATAAGAAATACAAGAGTTACAGTACAGTGGCGTGGTCAAGCCAAGACTTATGAATATGAAAAGGAAAAACGACATGGCGGAAGATTATAGCAAGAGACCGCAGCGCACGCAGATCATGACGCTTAAAGAAGTGGCGAAATATCTGGGCGTGCACTCGATGACAGTGTATCGTCTGCTCAAGGAGAAAAAACTCCCGGGCTTTAAAGTGGGCGGTCAATGGCGCACCAAAAAAGAGGTTTTGGACAACTACCTGCTGCGCGAAATCGAAAAAAGTCCCCAGGAATTCAAAAAGAAATAAAAGCTTAGCTCTATGGGTAATGAGAGGACCCGCCAGGTCGCTTTCGTCCTCTGGGTCACCCTTGTCTTGAATTGGGGGACGGCCCTTTTGAAGATCGCGTTCGGATGGTCGACGCAGTGCATGGTCATCGTTGCAGACGGGTTTCATTCGCTTTCGGATGGGACTTCGAACGTCGTTGGGCTGATTGGTATCTATCTGTCGGGCCATCCGGCCGATGACAAGCATCCCTACGGCCGCCATAAGTACGAGACTCTTGCTTCGGTCGTGATCGGCTCTCTGCTTTTTTTCGTCGCTTTTGGCATTCTCCAGCATTCGTTGCTCAGTTTTTTTCACCCCCATACTCCCGTAGTCACTCCGGCGAGTTTTTGGGTGATGGGACTGACGCTCGGGGTCAACCTAGTGGTCGTTTGGTATGAGCGTGCCGCGGCCAAGAGACTCAATAGCGGGCTTTTACGCAGCGACTCCTGGCATACTCTAACGGACGTGTTTGTGACGCTTGGCGTATTCGCGGCGCTCATTGGAATACGCTTGAATTTTCCCGTCCTGGATTCTATATTCTCTTTAGTGATCGCGTTTGCGATCGCCTTCGTGGCATTCCAAATCCTGAAATGGGGTTCGGACGTGCTGACGGATCGGGCCGTGCTCGACCCGGTGGTGATAGAAGCTATCGCGCGCCGCGTGCCTGGCGTAGCGGGATGTCACGAGGTGAGAACCCGCGGCAATGAGCATGCCATCCACGTGGACATGCATGTTCTGGTCGACCCAGAGATGACGGTGGATGCCTCTCATCGTCTGGCAAACAAGGTCGAACACGACATTAAAAAAGAGATCCTTGGTGTGTATGATGTTGTGGTACATATCGAGCCGACAACGCATGACCATTCGGAGTTGGAAGATTGAAAGAGCTTAATCAGATAGTGCGCGACAAAAAACTGCTTATTATTGATGATGAGCCTAATTTTGCAGGACTGGTTGTGGAGTATTTTAAGAGCCTCGGCTACGACGCGCGCCAGGCGCTCAACCTTGAGGACGCAATCACTGTTTTTCGCAGTCAGAAGCCCAGTGTGGTGCTGCTGGACTTCAACATGCCGATGGTGACCGGCGAAAAGTTCCTCCCTATTTTACAGACCATGAACCCGCATGTACGCGTGATCATCGTAACCGGCTGTCTCCAGGAAGAGGTGGAAGAAAAGTTTAAAGGACTTGGCTATTACGGATTTTTCGAAAAGGGCGATCTTTCGCTCGAGAAGGTCCGCTTGAAAGTGGAAGAGGCGCTCAATACATAACGGGGGTTCTATGAATAAGATGATCAAGATGGTTGTTTGGACGGTCGTGTTGGTTCTCGTGCTGAGCGTTGCCAAGAATGCCATCGCACAAGCGGTGCTTAGTTCGGCTGTGTCTACGGCGGCGCATGTGCCGGCGCGCATCGGCGGCGTGAATCTGAGTTTCATATCCGCCTCGATCCGTATCAAGAATTTCCAGCTTTCCAACCCGTCCGGTTTTCCGGAAAAGATCATGGTCGATGTCCCGCAGATATTTATCGATTTTGATCCGGCCGCTTTGTTCAGAGGCCGTGCCCATTTTGAGGAAGTCAGGCTGGATCTTAAACAACTGACCGTCATAAAAAATAAGGACGGAAAG
The DNA here is from genome assembly GCA_031379345.1 of Candidatus Omnitrophota bacterium. Taxonomy (GTDB): domain Bacteria; phylum Omnitrophota; class Gorgyraeia; order 2-02-FULL-51-18; family 2-02-FULL-51-18; genus JAHFFM01. Next base: position 2,819 of record JANNFA010000192.1, read on the forward strand.
CTGAACGTGGAAGCAGTGAAGCCTTCAGACAAAGACAAGAAGCAGTCTCATGAAAAAGCGAATGCTGCCTCCGGCGGAAAGGCTCCCAAGCTGCATATTGATAAATTGGTATTGAGCATCGGCCAGGTTGTCTATAAAGACTACAGCGTGGGCGGCGAACCGCAGGTCCAAAGCTTTGATATCAATATCAAGGATCGGGAATATGCCAATATCGATGATCCGGCTCAGGTGGTCAACCTAGTCATGTTTGAAGCTCTCACAAGGACTTCTCTGTCTCGTCTTGTCAGCCTGGATCTTGATTCCTTTAAGGAGGGAGGAATCCAGGCTCTTTCCAAAGGTTTGGGAGCCGTGACGGACGGAACAGATGCAGTTTCTACCACAGCCAAGCAGCTCCTGGGGTCTATCCTGAACTGATCTAAACACAGAGCCTATTCTAAATAAATACCATAACTTGTTTAGAATATTCAAGTTATGGTATTTTTTTTGAATAGTCTTATTTTAATTATAATTGATTATTATTAGTTAGTTATGTTGACAAACAGTAATTATTACATTATAATTAGGGTAGATTGTAAGGGAGAAGCCAATGAATACGAATGGATCGGAACCGAAGTTCAAGGATGTGCCCGGGCAGCAACGTCCCGAGCGTACCCAGATCATGACAACGAAAGAGATCGCGAAATATCTGGGTGTGCACGAGATGACGGTCTACCGTTGGTTGAAGAAGGGCATACTGCCCGGATTCAAGATCGGCGGGAGATGGCGCTCGAAGAAAGACCTTCTGGATGCGTATCTCGTCCAGAAGATGGCAAAATAAACCAGTCCTGAAGCCCAGCGATGGCTGAAGAATGGCTGGTGGACGGCTGTAATCTCCTTCACGCCTATCCCGCCGGAAGGTCCCCCAAAAACACGAACAGTCGTGCGGAGTTGTTAGCGGCTCTTGCCGATTTTGCGTCACAAAGAGACAGGCCCATGCTTGTCGTCCTGGACGGGAAGGGCGAAGCCGCAGAATTGGATATCCACCACACAGCGCTGTTTCGTGTGGTATACTCTCAAAAAGTTTCTGCGGATGCATGCATCGAAAGAGTCCTTTTTGAGCGCCGCAGCCAGGCACGGTTCACAGTCGTCACAGATGATCGCGCTATCTCGAACATCGCACGGGGCTCGGGTGCTTTGGTGGTTGGAACCGCTCCCTTTCTCGAAATGATGAAGGAATCCAAGAAGAATAGCTCTAAATCTGTAGACAAGGGAAAGCTCCGCTCACATGGTTTTCACCGTCCTTTTGAAGATAAACTGAAAGATGTTTAAAATATGAAAAACACCGTTGTCTTAAAACGTCCGCCTCAGGGCGCCCTTCGATTTGGTCACCCCTGGATATATCGCAATCAGATCAAGGAGGTCTCTTCGGGCGCTCAGCCAGGGGAGGTCCTGCGCGTGATGACCGAGACAGACAAATATCTTGGGAGTGCTTATTGGAATCCAAAATCAGAGATCACCTTGCGTCTTCTGACGCGCAAAGAGGAATCGGTGGATGGCGCATTTATTCGCGCACGCATCGCCAAAGCGATCGATTTCCGCCGGCGCTATGTCCGGGATACGAACGCCTATCGTCTTATTTCAAGTGAAGCTGACGGTTTGCCGGGTCTCGTCGTCGATAAATACAATGAGGTTTTGGTCGTGCAGTTTTTGACTCTCGGCATGGAAGCGATGCGTGCTACGGTCTTGGAAACTTTATCCGAAGCAGTGCCCAATAAGGGGATCTACGAAAGAAGTGATTCCAGCGTTCGTAAGCTTGAGGGTTTGCCGGAAGTCGCTGGTTGGGTCGGTAAGCCGGGCCCTGAAGAGGTGATCGTTCGCGAGAAGGACGTCGAGGTCAGGCTTATTTTTGGAGAGGGGCACAAGACCGGTTGGTACTTGGATCAGCGAGATAACCGATTTATTCTTCGCGAGAATGCTTTGTCCGGCGGACAGGCATTGGATGCTTTCTGTTATGAAGGCGGTTTCGGCCTGCAGTTAGCGAAAGCCGGGATGAATGTGCTCGGCGTGGATTCACAGAAAGACGTCATCGAGCGCGCCCAGGAGCACCGCAAGCGGAACGGGATTTCCGACAGCCAACTTTCTTTCCAGGTAGGAAATGCTTTTGATGTGCTCAAGGAACTCGATAAGAGCGGACGGAAATTCGATATTGTCGTGATGGACCCTCCTTCTTTCGTGAAACAAAAGTCAGCGCTCAAGTCTGCTCTGACGGGTTACAAGGAGATACTGATACGGGGGTTTCGCATGCTGAATGAGGGCGGGAAGCTGGCCGTCTTCTCTTGCGCCTACCATTTGGACGACCACTTCCTCTTGCAGGCTTGTTTGGCGGCAGGGCGCGATGCGCGTGTTTCGCTGCGTTTACTACGATTTTTGAAACAGTCTACCGACCATCCGATCGATCCGTATATTGCGGAGACGTATTATTTAAAAGGGTTTTTATTCGAGGCTTCTTCGCTTTAAAGACCGACCGCGCGCTGAGCGAGTGAGATCGCCGGCGCGGGGAACACACCCAGAAGAACAATCGCCAATAGCAGGCTCAAGCCCAATAATTTCATAGGAAGTGTCATGACGAGCAACGGTGCGCCCGGGGCAGGTTTTTCCAAATACGCGTGGCGGACAAGAGAAAGATAATAAAAGAGCGATACCACGCTATTCAGGACAGCCCATAACACGAGAAACCAGTGGCCCTGCTCCATCGAAGCCGCGAATAAAACCCACTTTCCCGTAAAGCCGACCAGAGGGGGGATTCCAGCCAAAGACAAGAGACTCAAAAGAAGCAGAAGCGCCAGCTTCGGGGCACGTTCAGCCAGGCCGTCAAAATCAGAAAGCTGTGGATTGTCTTTTTTGGCTGCTTTTCCAACCAGCGTGAGCACGAGGAATACTCCCGCATTCATCAGGAGATAGGCCAGTGCGTAAAAAAGAGAACAAGCAAAACCATCCGGCGTGCCCGCCAAAAGACCAACGAGGATGTAGCCCGCCTGTGCGATGCTGGAATAGGCTAAAAGCCGTTTGACATCTTTTTGCACAAGGGCTACGGCATTGCCTAGCGTCATGGAAAGAAAAGCGAATACCCCCAGAAGCGAAGCTAATCCCGACGAAACACCGCTTGCCCATAGAACCCGCACAAGGACGGCGATGGCGGCTGCCTTTGAGGCGGTTGCAATGAACGTTGTGACCGGTGTCGCGGCGCTTTCGTAAACATCCGGCGCCCAGAAGTGCACCGGGAAGGCGGAAAGTTTGAACAGGAACGAGAAAAGGATGAATACAAGGCCGAGGAAGAACGCCGGTTCGATAGAAAGGGCGGCAGCTTGGCGCGCAATTTCGGCCACAGAGGCGCTTCCGGTCAGCCCGATGACCAAGCTCGCACCCCAGAGGAATACACCGCTCGCGGCTGCGCCCAAGATCAGATATTTAATACCGGCCTCCGCATTGCGGCGGTCCTGACGCAGCGCGGCAAGAAGATAAAGAGAATAAGAAGATAGTTCGAGAGAGACGTAAAGCGTGAGAAGGTTCACAGAACTGGGGATCATCATCATACCCAGCGCACTTGAGGCGAGGAATAGATGGTATTCGAGGAGACGTTTGCCGGGCAGGGCCACGGCATCTCCAGATAGAAAGATGGTAAAGAGAAAACCAAGCGCCACAAGGGCCTTGAAACTCTGGGCTAAGAGATCCACACGGTAGGTGCCGCTAAAAAGTTCTCCCGAGGCATTGAGAGAGAAAATCGTTGCGGCAAGAACCGAGGTCGCGCCGATACCGGCTAGGCTTAACAGTGAGCGTGCACTTGGCGCATTCTTAACAAGCGTCAGGCAAAGATAGGATGCGATCAAAACACAGAGGACTGTTTCCGGCAGAAAAAGTGAGAGACCCATCATGCCCCCAAAAGACCTTTGACCGAGACGGTGCACCAGCCGATGAAAACCTGCGGGAAAATGCCAAAATAAACGAGACAACCCACGAGTATCGCGCGAGGGAGAATTTGGAAGGCGCTGATATCATGGACATGCGAGGCCTTCTCGCTCACCGGACCGTAAAAAGTTTTCTGTATCGCGGTCAACACGTAATAAGCGGTCACAAGAAGTGCCGTGATGGAAATAATGCCGATCACCGGATAGGTCCCCAGCGCCGCGAGGGTCACCAAAAGCTCCGCGACGAAACTGCCCATGCCCGGAAGCCCCAGCCCGCAAAGACCCGCGATGATGAAAAATGCTGAGATGATCGGCGCTTGCTTTGATAGTCCG
>JANNFA010000260.1:0-13042 GCA_031379345.1 Candidatus Omnitrophota bacterium
CATTCCGTAAAGCGCGTCGCCTTTCCATAGAAAAACCTGGTCCAAGAGACTGCTGTTTGGGTATTTTTGAAGAAGTTCATCATAGGCGACCCCCGCTTCTTTCAGCAGACCCAGTTTGGCAAGACTGCGCGCGCGACCGAACAGGAATGAGTCCGCGAGTGGTGAGGATGCTCTCGGATCCGCCTCGTTGAAATTTTTTAGCGCCTCCTCATAACGGCCGGACTGGAAATAACTCCAGCCGATACTGTTCAGCGCATACGGACGGAAATCGCCTGATCCGCCCAGCTCAAGACTTTTTTTGAACGAGTCGAGCGCAAGCTCGAATTCCCCGATCGAATAATAAGACTGCCCAAGAAGATAATGGGCATTGGCAATTTTTGGATGCAACGGGTATTCCCGAATAAACTGGGAAAAGATCTCTATGGATGAATCATACTTTTTCTGCTCAAAAAAGCACTGGCCGATCTTATATACCGATTCATTCGCAAGTAGGTGTGTCGGGTGTTCCTCGACCACGTCCCGGAAACCGGAAATTGCCTCATCGTATTGACCCAACTCATAAAAACACCAAGCGCGGGAATATTTTGCATCAACGGCAAAACGCGACGTTGGGAATTTTTCGAGGATATCTGAGTAATCCTTCAAAGCCACGGGATAATTGTGCGCCTTGAACGCGCCTTCGCCCGAAGCAAAAAGCGCCTCGTCCTCGCCGAAGGATGAGGCCGTCGGCGAATCCGCGGAAAACACCGGAGCCACGAATATAAGAAAGAACATCGCCATTGCGAGCGCTCTGCGTAAGAGCGGCTTCAGAAATCGCCCCGTATAGGACCGTGCGTTCTTCGCGACCTCTTCCGGCGAGCCGCAGGCGACAAGCTCTCCGCCCGCGTCCCCGCCTTCGGGCCCAAGGTCGATCAGATAGTCGGCCGTCTTGATCACGTCGAGATTGTGTTCGATGACCAGGACCGTATTGCCCTGATTCACGAGAGTCTGAAGTACTTTTAGAAGGCGGTCGATGTCTGCAAAATGAAGGCCTGTGGTCGGCTCATCCAATATATACAGCGTCTGGCCCGTGGCGCGGCGCGAAAGTTCAGTGGCTAACTTGACGCGCTGAGCCTCGCCTCCGGAAAGCGTTGTGGCGGCCTGACCGAGCTCGATGTAGTCGAGCCCCACGTCGTGCAGGGTCTGCAGCTTTCCCTTTATCTGCGGCACGTTCTGGAACAGATCCAGCGCCTCTTCGACGCTCATAGAAAGGACTTCTGAGATGGATTTTCCTTTGTAGCGAACCTCCAGAGTCTGTTCGTTGAAGCGCCGGCCCTTGCATACTTCGCACGTCACATACACATCCGCAAAAAATTGCATCTCGATCTTCTTCACGCCCTCGCCTTCGCAGGCCTCACAGCGGCCGCCTTTCACATTGAAGCTAAAGCGGCCCGGCTGGTAACCACGTACGCGTGAGTCAGGAAGCTTCGCAAAAATATCACGCACCGGGCCGAAAAGTCCTGTGTAGGTCGCGGGGTTTGAACGCGGCGTGCGGCCGATGGGTGACTGGTCGATCTCGATCACCTTGTCGACCGCCTCCACACCCGTTATCTTTTCGTGCGCGCCTGCTGGCAGCTTCGACCCGTATAAACGCTTGGCCAACCCCTTGAACAAGATCTCATCGACGAGCGTGCTCTTACCGGAACCGGAAACGCCCGTCACACAGACAAAAACACCCAAGGGTATTTCAACGTCGATCTTCTTAAGATTGTTCTCTGCAGCTTTGCGAATGACTATCTTTTTCCGCTCTTTCCACGCGCGGCGCTTTGCGGGCAGTTCAATTCCCGCTTTTCCGGAGAGATAACGGCCGGTGAGAGACTTTGGGTCCGCCATCACCTCTTCCGGCGTGCCGGCGCTGACTATATAACCGCCATGCTTCCCCGCCCCGGGGCCCAGATCCACAAGATAATCCGCACGCTTCATCGTCGCTTCGTCGTGCTCGACCACGATGAGTGTGTTCCCAAGGTTCTTGAGCGCTATCAGCGCGTCCAAAAGTTTTTCATTATCACGCTGATGAAGGCCGATGGACGGCTCGTCCAGCACATAAAGAACACCCATGAGCCCCGAACCGATCTGCGTCGCCAAGCGGATGCGCTGGGCCTCACCACCCGACAACGTGCCGCTGATCCGGTCGAGAGAAAGATAATCGAGGCCAACGTTCTTCATGAATCCCAACCGCGCGCGGATCTCCTTTAAGATCTGCTCGGAGATCTTTTCCTCTTTTTCGTTCAACTTCATCTCGCGGAAGAAGGTATCGGCCTTCCCGATAGAAAAACCGGTGGTTTCCATGATATTTTTGTCCAACACTGTCACGGCCAGCGCTTCAGGCTTAAGCCGTTTTCCATGGCATTCCTGGCAGGGGTTGAGTCCCATGAATTTATTGATCTCTTCTTTCATGAACTCCGATTCCGTCTCACGGAAGCGACGCTCTAAATTCGGGATAACCCCTTCAAAGGAGCGCCACTTATCCCCTTCCTTTTCGCCGTAAAGAACAAGGTCCTTCTGTTCTTTGGTAAGATCTTTAAACGGCATGTCGAGACTGAACCCCTCCCGCTCGGCAAGTTGCCGCAGCTGCCGGCGTAACCATATCACCAGCGAACGGCCGCCCCGCCTCCAGGCTGCGATGGCGTTCCGGACGGGCTTGGTTTTGTCCGGGATGGCAAGGTCCGGGTCTACTTCCATACAATTACCAAGACCATCGCAGGACGGACAGGCGCCATAGGGACTGTTGAACGAAAAAAGACGGGGCTCGAGAGCTTGAAAACTCAGACCGCAATGCACGCAGGCATTGAGCTCTGAAAAAAGCTGCTCCTTTTTTGTTTCGCCGTCGAATTCGATTTTAAGCGTCCCCTTCCCTGTCTTAAGGGCGGCCTCCACCGAATCTGTGAGACGTTTTTTTACGCCTTCTTTAAGAACGAGGCGGTCCACAACGATGTCGATGGTGTGTTTTTTCTTTTTATCAAGCGTTATCTTGTCGGTGACTTCAAAGGTCTTTCCGTCCACGCGCACGCGCACAAATCCTTCCTTCTGGATATCCTTGAAGACCTGCTGAGATTCACCCTTGCGGCCTTCGATGGCGGGCGCAAGAACCTGAACTTTTGTCCCCTCCGGCGCTTTTAGTATTTGCTCCACAATCTCCTGGGCGCTCTGACGGGTGATCTTGCGGGAACATTTGGGGCAATGCGGAATGCCGATCTTAGCGAACAAAAGTCGCAGATAATCATAGATCTCGGTGGTGGTACCGACGGTCGAGCGAGGATTGGAACCGGCGACGCGCTGCTCGATGGAGATGGCCGGAGAAAGGCCCTCGATATACTCGACATTCGGCTTCTGCATGCGGTCGAGGAACTGACGCGCATAGGCGGACAGACTTTCTACGTACCGCCGCTGTCCTTCGGCGTAGATCGTGTCAAATGCGAGTGAGGATTTTCCGGAGCCGGAGAGCCCTGTAAACACGACCATCGCATCGCGCGGGATCTTGAGGTCTACACCCTGTAGATTGTGTTCACGCGCGTTTTTGACAAAAATATAATCCTTCACGCCGCCGCCTTCTCGTTTTTTAATATTTCCGGGATAGGCCGGGTGTCAATGCGGACGCCGCCATCGTGTTCGAGGGTCATCGTGTAGATGGTGCCAGGCACAAAAACCTGCCCAGGCGCTTCGACCTGCGCATTCTTGATGCCGATACTACGCCGTTTGACAGGGTCCAGCGCATAACCCCAGAACTTCGCCCAAATCTCGCGTTCAAAATAATTCGGCGGATTACCCACGCGGTAGCCTTCGGGCACGATGGACTCGGTAGAAGCCGGATCCTTGATGCCTTTGGCCGGAATCTCGACGACCGGCGTGATCACGCATTCCTGTGTGTCCTTGCCATCCAAGACAAACGCCTTCAAGAAAAGCGCAATGCTCTTTCCCTTCATGCGGTGCCCCTGCTCGATATATTTATCGTCAAAACGAACGACGAGGGTCTGGAACTGGATCAGGTTCCCGTTGAACGTGAAATATTTCGGCTTGAGAGGCTTGCCGTGAACATCATATTCGAGGAATTTGATGGTCGTCGTGTACTTGCGCGAATACTCATCCAGGCTCGACTCGACCACGAGCACCTCGGCCAGACGTGACTCCGCTTTCAGATTCTGGATGATCTTTTGGAAAATGAGAAACTCGGTGACGAATTTAAAACCGTAGATGAAAAAAAAGACCGCCAGAATGAGCAGGATAGCGGAGCGGATCTTTTTTGAAATCCACCGGAACATCGTCTAGGCGGGCCGCTTGAAGACGGTCTCCCGGCACACTCGGAAAAAAATACGGAACGCATTACGTTCTTCGAAGTGGATGACCAGCTGAAACGTCTCCCAGACTGCCCAAATGCCGTACACCCAAACAATCTCCTCGCGGACGGACGGCACGACTAACTGCACCAGCCACAGCACAAAAAGCCCCACTGCTTCTTTCAGGCTGAAGTCCATACTGGCCAAAAACACGAAACCCAGATACGACTGGACGATGGTCAGAAGGATCTCGACTTTCTGGTGGTCATCGAACACGATAACCGCCGGATGGCCCATGCCGTATGAATAGATAAATGGCACCGTCGCCACGAGTACGGTCCACTGGTTCACCGAGGAAGAAACAAAATTGGTAAGTGCCATGGGCGCCTTGGACACCTGCCGGGCCCAGTGAAATGCCGACAGTTTTTCTGGAAATTCACTTAAAAAAGGCGCCACCCATTGCACAAACACGAACTGTGATATCCCGAAGGTAACCGCGACCGCGAGCATTGAATCTAAAAAGGGATGAGCAACGAACCACAGGATGAGACCTCCGATCACGAACATCAGAAAAATCCAGGCAAGGCGCATCTGTGTTTTGGGCCTCTGCATCACCCACCGCGGGACGCGACCCAGGTCTTCAACGCCCTCCGCTTCTTGCGGCGGAAGCTGGGACAATAACCAAAGATAGACGCCGTAGATAGAGATCAACACAGCACCGTCCAACATCGTCAGCGTGCCCTTAAGATAGATGACAACGAAGGCGGCCAATGCAGGCAAAAGACCCATGATCGTGAAAGAATTCTCGTCATCCATCACAATGCGGCGGAAACCACGACCTTTGACATACGCCGGTTCGCGGCTGAAGAAAAGCGAAACAAAATACACCATGGGCCAACCAAATCCTACAAATAACCGGAGCGAGCCAGTGAAGTTGGCCGTAATCAAATGCATCTGCTCAGGATTCTTGCTCGCTTCCATCGCGATGGCTGCTTCCACGGCAAACTCCGGCAAGGTCTGAAGCCAGGCCAACACAGCCAAAGCTAGCCCTTGTGAGATATAAAACTGACCGCACTCTGCGGCCCAGGCGATGAGCATCGCAGCGAGAATGATGGCAGGAAATGTCCAAAACGCGTGCAAGGTTTCCATAAACCTTTACTATATCACTTCGATAGATGGCGGGCGAGTAAAACCCATTCGGAAACGCTCAGCGTTTCGGGGCGTCTCTTGGGGTCGATGCTGGCGGCGGAAAAAGCCTGCCCTAGGCGCTCTTTCCCATGACCCTTGTCCTCGTTTTCAAGCGCATTCAAGATCGTCTTGCGGCGCTTTTGAAATGCGCGCGAAACGATTTCATGAAAAAGAACCCCATGCGCTGCTTCAAACCGGGGTTCGGGAAGAAAATCCAGTCGCAGGACCGCCGAATCGACTTTCGGCGCCGGATAAAAATGGCTCCGGGGTATTTTTCTCAAAAAAGTCACGTTGGCATACGCCTGCAGGGAAACGGAGACGGCTCCCCAGCCTTCATGTCCCGGCTTTCCGCACACGCGCTGGGCGACTTCATACTGCGTCGTCAGAACGGCATTTTTCACTAAAGCTCGCTGTTCGACTAGCCAGAAAAGAATGGGAGATGTGATGTTGTAAGGAATGTTTCCTGCAACCGCAATGGGATGACCTGGGTTCAGGTCGCGGGCAAGGTCGAACGTCAGGATGTCTTGGCAATACACTTCTAAGGGCGCGTCTGTAAAAAAAGACTTCAAGTGTTCGGAGAGCGAACGGTCTTTCTCCACGGCTTTTACTTGTAAGCCTTTCTCTAGAAGTGCTGCGGTAAGCGCCCCCAGACCCGGCCCGATCTCAAGGACGCTCTCCCCCGCACTCGCCCCGAGAGACTCTGCGATAAAATGGAGGTCATCCTCATTGGTCATGAAATGTTGGCCGAAACGTTTTTTGGCGACGAGACGGAGCTCTTCGAGAGTCGTCTTAGCGTCGGGCACGGTTCCTCGCAAGCTGAAAAGCCATTTCAAGGGCTTCCGTCATCGATCCGGGGTCCGCGACGCCACGACCGGCGATATCGTAGGCTGTGCCATGGTCCGGAGAAGTGCGGACAAACGGCAGGCCGAGCGTGACATTCACGCCCTGACCGCGGGAGATCATTTTAAGCGGAATCAGCCCCTGGTCATGGTACATACAAACAACCGCGTCGTAACGCCCGCGGTAAGCGTCCACAAAAAGGGCGTCCGGGGATAACGGGCCGTGGATCTCGGCACGCGAAAGACTCTTCGCGCGCTTCACGGCGGGGGTGATCACATCACGCTCCTCAAGCCCGATCGTTCCCTCTTCCCCGGCGTGCGGGTTCAGGCCGCAGACGGCGATCCGCGGATGCGCGATGCCGAAAGAATAACGCAATTCTTCGACGGTGGTCAAAATTGTCTGCTCCACACGTTCGCGCGTGATGAGCGCGGGGACCTTCCGTATCGCTTCGTGCCGCGTCACAAGCACGACACGCAAAGGACCTCCCACCAGCATCATTTCCGCTCTTTTCGTATGGGAAAGTTTTTCTAGAAATTCTGTGTGGCCGGGAATATTAAAACCGGATTTTTTAAGCGCCGCCTTGTTGATGGGCGGAGTTACTACCGCGTCCGCACGGCCTTCGAGCGCCAGAGCCGCTGCCAGCTCGATCGAACGGACCGTTGCCGCGGTAAGAGTTTTTTTTGAGTCAAAATAGCAGGGGATCGTCTCTTTGTGCTTCTCCCAACCCTCTCGAGACGGAATATCGGAGAATCGGAGCGGTAAACGGAAACGACGGGCAAGGGCGTTCAGTGAAAACGCTGCGCCGCAGACTAAAATCCGGACGGATTTCCTTCGGGGCCATCGCGCGAGCGCCTTGACCAGCACCTCGGGCCCGATACCGGCGAGGTCGCCGGTCGTAACCGCCAGTCGTATTTTAAAAGACCTAACGGATAGAGATATAGGCATTCTTCTTCAGGGTTTGCATCCAGCTCTCTAGCCTATCCCTGAGTTTTTGTTTGAAGAGGATGTCCTGGATCTGCGGCCGGACGTCGGCGATGGGTTTCACGGAGACGTCTTTGCGCTCGACCAATTTAAAAATATGGAAACCCAAAGCGCTCTTGATGGGTCCCGTGAGCTGACCAGGCTGGAGCGAAAAAACTTTTTCATCGATCTCGCCCATGAGCTGTCCTTTTTCCACCCATCCCATCTCACCCCCCTCGGCGGCTTCTGCGCCCTCGGAACTCGCCTTGGCTATTTCATCGAAAGGTTTGCCGGCCGTCAATTGCATCATCAGCTCGTCGGCCAGCGTCTTCGCTTCCTCTTCAGAGCGCGTCGAACTACGCACCAGGATATGCTGCAAATGTACCTGATCTCCCTGCTTAAAATCTTGTTCGTTCGCCTTGTAATAATCGTTCACTTCACCCGGCGAAACGGAGACCTTTGACTTCACTTCATAGTTTACAAACTTTTGAGTCATCAGTTGGTCGCGGAAGCGGTTCCATAATTTTTTTTCAGTAAGGTTTTGTTCCCCAATGGCGCTCAAGAATGCCTCGCGGGTCGGAAATTTATTGCGCACCTCCGTCATCATCTCATCCACTTCCTCGTCCTTCACGATGACCAGTTTACGCTTGGCCTCCCCGAGAATGAGCTTGTCATCCATGACCTTGCTCAAAAATTCCTGGCGCGCCTCTTTGACCTTTTCATCATATTCGGCTCCGGTGTACATTGTCCGGTATTGCGCGACAACCGGCGCCATGACGATTTCCAGGTCCTGTTCTGTCACGATCTCGTCATTGACCACCGCGAGGATGCGCTCTACGACCTCCGCTTGCGCGCGAAGAGGACTCAGCACCGCTAAAATCATAAAAAAGATGGCTTTGCGGCTCATGCCGGGATGGCCTCCAAGTTTTTTTCGTCGATGTCGATCTTCACGTTGCCCCTCAATTTTTCTATCAAGGCCTTGAACTTGCTCGCGCGCTTCTCATTCACAAGGCGCTCTTCGACCATGTTCTTCACGGACTTGAGTTCCCGGAGACGCGGCTCGGCGCGGTCATTCAACCGGATGATGTGATAACCAAACGCGGTCTTGATGGGCGCGCTGACCTCGCCTTTTTTCAAAGCAAAGACCGCCTCTTCAAACTCGGGCACGAATTGCCCTTTCTGGAAAAAACCAAGATCTCCGCCCCGCGGCGCGGTGGTGTCGACCGAGTGCTGGCGTGCCAACTCTTCAAAATCTCCGCCCGCGTCGAGCTGAGACTTGAGGCTGTCCGCTTCTTCCTGGGTTTTCACGAGAATGTGAGAGGCGCGTAAAAGAAGAGGCGTCATGAACTCTTCTTTGTGAAACTCATAATATTTCGCGACGTCTTGGCTATCGAGCTGGATCTTCCCGTCCACTTCGTTTTCGACGAGCTTTGCGATCAGGATCTTCTTTCGCGCGACTTCGATCAGATCCTTCACATCCGCCTCTTTATCAACCTTGCGGTGCAGCGCCTCTTTCAGTAGAAAATGCTCGGCCGCAATGTCCTGGATGAGGTCCTTGCGGCGATTCATGGCGGCACTTTGCATGGCCTTGGGCAGTCCTTGCACCTTCTTCAAAAACTCGTTTTCAGTGACGACGGTGCCGTCAAAACGCGCCAGCACCTTGCTATTGTCTGATTTGAGGGTCAAACAGCCGGAAAGCGCCAGGACCAGCGGGAGTAGAACGAGGGATTTCTTCATATCGAGTGAATATACCACATCAGGAGGGGGCATTCAACGGAGCCGGTCTAGGATTGAGCGCTTTTCCTCAGCCTTTCGACGGCTTCTCGGAGGATCCTGCAATACAAGTCAAAACCCACGTTCGCGATATACCCGTGCTGTTCGGTGCCCAGGATATTCCCCGCCCCGCGGATCTCCAAGTCCTCCATCGCAATCTGGAAACCGGCACCCAGGTGCGTGAACTTCTGGATGGCGTCCAGGCGCTTCTCGGACTCTTCGGTGAGAGACAATTTTTTCGGCACCAGAAGATAGGCGTGCGCACTTCGGTCAAAGCGCCCCACGCGGCCGCGCAATTGATATAGCTCGGAAAGTCCGAACCGGTCCGCGCGTTGGACGATGAGCGTGTTCGCATTGGGAATATCGATGCCGGATTCCACGATCGTCGTCGACACCAGCACATCGACTTCACCATGAATGAATTTTTTCATCACCGTCTCCAGCGCCTTTGCAGGCATCTGCCCATGGCCCACGGCCACACGCGCCTCCGGAACAAGCTGCGACACTTTTTTTGCGGCCAGCTCGATGCCTTGCACGCGGTTGTAGACGAAGAATACCTGCCCTTTTCGCGCCAACTCGGTGCGGATAGCTTTCCGGATCGTTTCATCGTCGGATTCGGTGACGATGGTTTCGATCGGCCGGCGGTTCTTTGGCGGCGTGTGGATGGTGGAAAGGTCACGGGCGCCGACAAGCGAAAGATACAAGGTACGTGGAATAGGCGTGGCGGTGAGTGTGAGCACGTCGACCAAAAGCCGCAGGCGCTTTAAATGTTCTTTATGGCGCACGCCGAAGCGCTGTTCCTCGTCGATGATCACGAGTCCCAGGTCTTTAAAAGCAATGTCCCGCGACAAAAGGCGGTGCGTGCCGATCACAATGTCGCAGGCACCGTCCACAAGCGTGGCGACTACACGCTTCTGCTCACCGCCGGTCTGGAATCGCGAAAGCATCTCGATTTTCACCGGAAAACTCTTCATGCGGGCCGTGAACGTGTCGAAGTGCTGTTCGGCCAAAAGGGTCGTGGGAACAAGGATGGCCACTTGTTTGCCGTCCATCACGGCCTTGAAGGCCGCGCGGAGCGCCACTTCCGTCTTCCCGTATCCGACATCGCCGCAAAGGAGCCGGTCCATCGGCACGGTCGATTCCATGTCGGCCTTCAGATCGCGGACCGCCCGAAGCTGGTCCTCGGTTTCGTCGTACGGAAACTCCTCCTCCAGTTTCTTCTGCCACTCCGTGTCTTTCTTGAACGCATAGCCTTTGAGTGCCTGGCGCTTGGCCTGCAGATCCAATAGTTCAGACGCCAGCGAGAACACTCCCTTTTTTGCGCGCTCCTTCACCTTTTCCCATTGCTGGGTACCCAGCCTGGAAAGCTCCGGTTTTACTTTGCCGAAAGAAATATAGCGCTGGATAAGGTGCAAATCGCGTGTGGGAACGTAGAGCACATTCTTGTCCGCGAACTCGAGCGCAAAATGGTCCTCTTCGCTTCCCAGCTTGTTCTTAAGTGCCTTCAAGCCCCGATAAATGGCGATTCCGTGTAAAAGATGCACGACAGGGTCACTGGGTTCGATATCTACAAAAGGATCCACCGGCGATTCATACGCCAAAAGGGATTGAAGGCCGGTGGGATGTTTCTGTTTATGCGACTTGTTACGGGACGGCGTGACAATGACCATGCGGTGCGGATCCAGACGCCGGCCCGTCTCAGGGTCGAAACCGTGAATGCCTTCAACGGTCTCATCTGAAAAATCCAGTCGGACCGGAAGAGAAAAATGGGAGGGGAAAATATCGAGGACACCGCCGCGCAAAGAGAACTCGCCCGGCTCGCTTACCTTCTCACGACGGACATAGCCGAACGTATCCAAACGCTTTAAGAGCGCTTCGAATGGAAAACTTTTTCCGACGTAAAAATCGAGGGTCTCGAACACCCTTACATCTTAAGAGGTGCGGAAACTCCGAGCAAGCGTAATCCGGTGCGAATCACCTGCTGGACGCCCTCTATCAGGAAGAGGCGCGCTTCTGTGAGTGCTCCATCCTCGGAGACCACGCGGTTGTCGGCGTAGAATTTATGGAAGCAAGAAGCCAATTCCATGAGATAGGGCACAAGACGGTAAGGCTCAAGGGTGCGTTCGGCGCCGAGAAGCGCCTCTTCAAATTGCGATAGAAGCCTTAAAACGCGCCGCTCGGCCGGATTCCCCAGTTTCGCGACGCTTTCTTCCGGGCGACCCGGCAATTTTGGACCTTCCTCGCGGGCTTTGGTCTTGATGCTTTCGATGCGCGCGTGCGCGTATTGAATGTAGAAAGCTGGATTTTCCGGCGTCTGACTTTTTGCCAGTGCCAAATCAAAATCCAGATGCGCGTCGAACTTACGCATCACAAAGAAAAAACGACCCGCGTCCTTGCCGACCTCGTCCAGAATTTGCCGCAGCGTGACAAATTGTCCGGCGCGCGTCGACATACGCACTTCCTGTCCGCCCTCGAAGAGAGTGACGAGCTGGGCGATGAGAACATTCACTTTTTCGGGGTCGTGCCCCAATGCCGCCTGCGAAGCCTTGAGACGGGCAATATAACCATGGTGATCGGGACCGAGGATGTCGATGAGAGCCTCGAATCCTCGATTAAACTTCTCGTGGTGGTAAGCGATATCCGGCGTGAGGTACGTCAGATTGCCGTCGCTTTTCACAAGAACTCGGTCCTTATCGTCTCCATACTCAGTGGACTTGAGCCAAGTAGCACCGTCCTCATCCTTCGTCTTACCCGTTTTTTTAAGCGTCTCGAGAGTCTTCTCGACCTTACCGGACTTGCCGAGGGCTTCTTGGCTGTAATAATTGTCGAAATGTACGTCGAAATCAGCGATATCCACTTTGATACCCGCCATGATGGTGTCGCGCGCAAACACGCGACACTCTTCGAACCCGGCCTTCGGCGACTTCTTGGCGAGCTCACGGGCGATGTCGATTAAATAATCACCCTGATAATAATTCTCAGGCATCGTCTCTTTGGCCCCCGCCAGTTCGGCCATGCGGAACTGCAAAGATTTCCCAAGCGTTGTGATCTGCACCCCTTCATCGTTGTTGTAGTATTCGGTTGTCACCTCGTGCCCACAGAAACGCAGGATACGTGCCAGGGAGTCCCCTAGAGCAGCCTGGCGGCCATGCGCGACCGTGAGCGGGCCTGTGGGGTTGGCGCTTACGAACTCGAGTAAGATCTTTTTGGGCTTGAGCGATGACTTCCCGAAACTCTCCCCTTTTTCTCGGATCTCGACCAAAACGCGGGCATGTTCCTGGGGTGAGAGATGGAAGTTCACAAAACCAGGCCCCTCGACACCGATCTTCTCGACGCGTCCCTTCAGAACGGAAGCGGCTAGAGAGGCTTCGAGCTTGCGGCAGAGTTCCTCCGCGATCGCGCGGGGCGGCCTTTTAAGCGTTTTAGCTAATTTGAGAGCGAGGTTTGTTGAAAAATCACCGAATTTTTCTTCAGGAGGAGTTTCGAGCGAATTTTCAACCTCGACGGCGTCTGCAGGGGCGCCCAGCGCGGTGAGCTCTCCGACGATCCAGCTGGACAGCGCCTTTTTAAGAGGCGTGCCGCTCATGCGCCGTGGTAGGGCTTACGGGGCGCATCGCCCCAGAGGGTCTCGAGAGAATAGAACTGGCGCAGTTCATGATAAAACACATGTACGATCACGTCGCCGAAATCCAGAAGCACCCACTGGGCTTCTTTTAGACCTTCCTTATGAAAAGCACGGAACCCCGCGTCCTTGAGCTGGTCTTCGATATGGTCGACGATGGCTTTCACACGCACGGTCGACGGCGCACTCATCACCACGAAATAGTCGCCCATGCTGGACTTCTCGCCCATGTCCATGACAACGATATGCTCCGCCTTACGGTCATGCGCAGCCTCGCAAACGAGGTCTAATTTCTTTTTAATGTCGATCTCACGTGTGGAAAGGATACTGAGATCGACATTAAAAA
>JANNFA010000277.1:0-3846 GCA_031379345.1 Candidatus Omnitrophota bacterium
TGTACAGGATGCGTCGGGAAAAAAGCGCTGGGACGATGTTGTGCACGCCAGCATCACCGATGAAAAATTCACAGAAGCCGAAGCCCGCGAACAGATCCTCGACCGCGCGGCGGATCTTTTTGTGCGCTCTGCCTTCGGCAAGAAAAAATGACCAAAAAAGACCTTTTAGACAGACTGCAGGGATCCTCACGGCGCCTCGAGGCCCTGGGGAGGTTTCTTTGACGTTGCCAAACTTCAAGACCGCGTCGACTCTCTCGAAGCGCAGATAGCCTCCCCCGAATTCTGGACCCAGAACGATAAAAAAAATTCCGTGATGCAGGAACTCAAACAATTGAAGAACCAGCTGGGCCCTTTCCGAGAGCTAGAGACGCATTCTCGCGACACGCTCGGGATGCTTGAGATCACGGAGGACACCGACGCGGTGTCCATGAAGCATCTGGAGGCGGAGGCCGCCTCGCTTGAAAAGAAGGTTGAGCAGCTCGAATTTCAAAAACTTCTTTCCGGCCCGGCCGACCCTTCGAATGCCATTCTTTCCATCAACGCGGGAGCGGGCGGGACCGAGTCTTGCGACTGGGCCGCGATGTTGATGCGCATGTACACGCGCTGGGCGGAGCATCAGGGACATAAAGTCGAGATGCTCGATATTCTGGCCGGGGAATCCGCCGGGGTGAAAAACGTGACGCTTCTTATCACGGGCGATTTTGCATACGGCTATTTAAAATCAGAGACCGGCGTGCACCGGCTTGTCCGTATTTCGCCCTTCGACTCCAACAAACGCCGGCACACATCCTTTGCCTCGGTCGAAGTCATTCCGGAAGTCGATGAAAACATCAAGATCGAGGTGAAAGAATCCGATATCCGTGTGGACGTGTTCCGCGCGGGCGGTCATGGCGGACAGGGAGTGAACACGACCGACTCCGCGGTGCGTCTCACGCATCTGGCCACGGGACTTGTGGTGCAGTGTCAGAACGAACGCTCTCAGCTCAAAAATAAAGCGACGGCTCTCAAGGTGCTAAAAAGCCGTCTTTTTGAGCGCGAGATGAAGATACGGATGGCGGAGCAGCAGAAGAGCTATGGAGAAAAACAGGAGATCGCCTGGGGAAGCCAGATCCGTTCCTATGTGTTGCACCCCTATAATATGGTGAAAGATCATCGCAATGACCATGAGACTTCCAATGCCACCGCGGTGCTGGAAGGCGAGATCGATGAGTTCATGGAAGCCTACTTGAGAAGTCAGGGAGCCGAAAAATAATGTTTGGCTGGATACTTCGAAAAATATTCGGGACACAGAACGAGCGCAACCTGCGCCGTTACCGCCCGATCGTCGCGGCGGCTACGGCTCTTGAGCCGGAAATTTCCAAGCTCGATGACGAGGCGCTGAAAAACAAGACCCATGAATTCCGCGCGCGCTTAGCTAAAGAGGAGACGTTGGAAACGATCCTTCCGGAAGCTTTTGCCGTGGTACGCGAAGCATCCAAGCGCATCCTCAAGATGCGCCATTTTGACGCTCAGTTCATGGGCGGTCTGGCGTTGCACAACGGTCGCATCGCGGAGATGTCTACCGGCGAAGGAAAAACACTAGCCGCGACGCTTCCCGTTTATCTCAATGCGCTCACCGGCAAGGGCGTGCACGTTGTGACGGTGAATGATTATCTCGCCAAGCGCGACCGCGAATGGATGGGTCCTCTTTATGAATTTCTCGGCCTCACCATCGGCGTCATCCAGCATGGCACGACGCCCGAACAACGCAAGGCAGCTTACTTGAGCGACATCACCTACGGCACCAACAACGAATTCGGTTTTGATTTTTTGCGCGACAACATGGTTCGCCGCAGTGAGAACCGCGTTCAGCGGCCGCTGAATTATGCCATCGTCGACGAAGTCGACTCTATCTTGATCGACGAGGCACGCACGCCGCTTATCATCTCCGGTCCCAGCGACGAATCCACGGATAAATATATCAAGATCGACCGCATCATCCCGCGTCTTGTGAAGGAAGAGGACTACCAGATCGAAGAGAAGACGCGTACGGTCTCGCTCACCGACAAGGGTAATAAAAAAGTGGAGGAATTGCTCGGTGTCGAAAATCTCTATGACCCGACCAATGTCGAGCTCGTGCATCATGTGAACCAGGGTCTGCGTGCGCACTCGCTTTTCAAGATAGACGTGGATTATGTGGTGAAGGACGGCGAAGTCATCATCGTCGATGAGTTCACCGGCCGTCTCATGCCCGGCCGCCGTTATTCCGACGGTCTGCACCAGGCTCTCGAAGCGAAGGAAAATGTAAAGGTCGAGGAAGAGAATCAGACGCTTGCCACCGTCACTTTCCAAAATTATTTCCGCATGTACAAGAAACTCGCCGGCATGACCGGCACGGCACAGACCGAGGCGCTGGAGTTTCATGAAATTTATAAATTGGATGTGATCGCGATCCCGACCAACCGCCCGATGGTGCGTCTGGACAGGGCGGACCGTATTTACCGTACCGAGCGTGAAAAGTTCAACGCGGTGGTGGGTGAGATCATCGAAAGCCACAAAAAAGGCCAGCCCGTTCTGGTCGGCACGGTCTCCATTGAAAAATCAGAGCGCCTGAGCAGTCTTCTGCGGCGCTCGAATGTCCTGCACAATGTGTTGAACGCCAAATACCACGAACAGGAAGCCGACATCATCAAGAACGCGGGCCAGCATTCGGCGGTCACGATCGCTACCAACATGGCCGGTCGCGGCACGGACATTGTGTTGGGTGAGGGCGTGAAAGAGACGGGCGGCCTGTACGTCATTGGCACCGAACGTCATGAGGCGCGACGCATCGACAACCAGCTTCGGGGCCGTTCGGGCCGCCAAGGGGACCCCGGTGCCTCGCGTTTTTATCTTTCCATGGAAGACGATCTTCTTCGTATTTTTGGTTCCGACCGACTCGCTAATTTTATGCAGAAGCTCGGAATGGAGGAAGGGCAGGAGATCGAGCATCCGCTTGTCACCCATGCCATTGCCAATGCCCAAAAGCGTGTCGAAGGCCGTAATTTTGAAATTCGCAAACAATTACTCGAATACGACAACGTCATGAACAAACAGCGCGAGGTCATCTACGCAGAGCGTCGCAAGGTGCTCGAAGGTGAAAATTTGCGCGAGCATTATCTGGGGATGATCGAAGAGGCCATGGATCCGCTAACCCTCGCCTATGACCCAAGCGAAGAAGAGACGTTCAGGGCCACGTCGGAAGCGGTGCGCAAGGTTTTCCCGCTCTCACTCGAGGGCTTGGAAGGACAGGATCGCGAGACACTCATGACCTCGCTCACCGAACGTGCGAAGGCTGCCTATGAACTGAAAGAAAAGGAAATCGGTGCTGACTTCTTACGCCATCTTGAGCGCATGATTTTGCTCGATATCGTGGACGCGAAATGGAAAGAACATCTTCGCGGTATGGACAACCTGCGCGAGGGAATCGGTCTACGCGCCTACGGGCAAAAGGATCCGCTCGTGGAATACAAGCGTGAGGCCTATGAAGCGTTCCAGGCCATGATCGACTCCATCAAAGAAGATGCGCTGGAGTTTATCTTCCGCGTCCAGCCGATGGATCCGTCCAAGGCCCCTCAGGCTCCGGTTGAAAAGCGCCAAGCCCCTTTAAAATTTATCCATCCGACGGCTGGCTCCGCCATTCAGAGCATGGTTTCGCAGGCTTCAGGAGTGCCGCCGCCTGCGCAGAACCTTTCTCAGATGGAGGCGTCGCGCCTGCCTGTCCGGCAGGCAGGCGAAGCCGCGTCCGATAAGGTCGGCCGCAACGACCCCTGTACCTGCGGGAGCGGAAAAAAATACAAAAAATGTCACGGGCAGTGACTCTTTGAG
>JANNFA010000005.1:0-9035 GCA_031379345.1 Candidatus Omnitrophota bacterium
CGCGGCGACACCGGCATCGAGATCGATGTCGCAAAAGTGCCTCAGCGCGAGACCGGCATGGTCCCTTATGAGATCATGCTTTCTGAATCGCAGGAGCGCATGCTCGTCATCCTTAAAAAAGGCCGCGAGTCTGAAGCCAAACGCATCTTTGAGAAATGGGATCTCCACGCCGAACCCATTGGTTTCGTCACAGGGGACAAATTGATGCGCGTGAAAGAAAATGGTGTCACGGTGGCTGAAATTCCTCCGCGTGCCCTTGCCGACGAAGCGCCGGTCTATATACGCGAGGAAAGAGAACCGGTTTATCTTAAAGAAACAAGAAAATACGATCCGAAATCAGCGGGCTCCGCCGGCGACTTGAACGCTGTTCTGTTAAAGCTCTTAGATTCTCCGACTATTGCATCGAAAGAGTGGGTCTATCAGCAATATGACCACATGGTCCGCACAAATACTGTGGTCCTTCCCGGTTCGGACGCCGCAGTCATCCGCGTGAAGGATACAAACAAGTATCTCGCGATGAAACTTGATTGCAATTCGACCTATTGTTATCTCGATCCTTACGAGGGAGCCAAGATCGCGGTCGCTGAAAGCGCGCGCAATGTCGCTTGTTCGGGCGCCCAACCGCTTTCCGTTACCAACTGCCTTAATTTTGGAAATCCGATGAATCCGGAGATATTCTGGACGCTCAAAAAATGCGTGGAAGGCATCCGCGATGCCTGCAATGCTTTTGACACGCCCGTCTCGGGTGGAAACGTCTCGTTGTACAATCAAAACCCAAAAGGGGCGGTTGACCCGACTCCCGTTATCGGCATGGTGGGCTTGATAGACGGTTGGCAGCCGGTCAGTTCCAATTTTAAGAAGGAAGGCGATATTATTCTCGTCCTCGGCACGACGAGGGAAGAGCTGGGTGGTTCTGAGTTCCTCAAAGCCCTCTTCAATGTGAAGTCAGGTCTTCCGCCACGTTTGGATTTGAAAGAGGCAAGCACGCTTGTGAAGCTTTTGGTCGCGCTGGCAAAGAAAGGCCTTCTTCAGTCCGCGCATGACTGCGCTGAAGGGGGTCTTGCGGTCGCCCTGGCCGAGAGCTGTATTCTCGCAGAAGGCAAAGAAATCGGCGCAAAGACGGATCTTTCTCCGGAGGGCGTCTCCAAGGAAGCATTTCTTTTCGGCGAAAGCCAGAATCGCGTGGTGATCTCTGTTTCGCCGGAAAATCTCAAAGCGGCTGAAGACATGATAAAATCAATGGCCTATCCCCACTGCATCGCGGGGAAGGTCGGCGGCGGTGTCCTGGAGATCGGCTCGCTTATTAAAGTCCCACTCATGGTTCTTAAGCAGGTCTGGCGCACCGCCATCGGCGGACGCATGGAAAAGGCATAGACATGGCGGATGAACTGAAGGACAAGTGTGGGGTATTCGGTGTGTTCGGCCATGCAGAAGCCTCTTATCTCACCTATCTGGGGCTCTACGCACTCCAGCACCGCGGCGAAGAATCGGCCGGTATCGTGGTTTCGGACGGGAATCGGATGCTCTCGCACCGTGAAATGGGGCATGTTCAGGACGTCTTCAACGGCCCAACAATGGACCGCTTAAAGGGCGACCGCGCCATCGGCCACGTCCGTTATTCCACGACAGGGTCTTCTAATATCAAGAACGCCCAGCCGATATTGGTCGACTATTCACGCGGAGAGATCGCTCTCGGCCACAACGGCAATATCGTCAACGCCGACATCCTCCGTTCGGAGCTTGAGGCGTACGGCTCTATTTTTCAGACCACGACCGACAGCGAGATCATCATCCATCTCATGGCGAAACCCTCGCTTCGCAATGTCGAAGAGGGAATTGTGGACGCTTTGGCCCGCGTGCGCGGCGCGTATTCTCTCGTGTTCCTCACCAACAAGATGCTTGTCGCGGCGCGCGACCCGCAAGGCTTCCGACCCCTGTGGCTCGGGAAGGTCGGAAACGCCTATGTCCTTGCTTCCGAGACCTGCGCATTTGACATCATGGATGCTCAGCCCATCCGCGAGATCAAGCCCGGTGAAGTTCTTTTTATCACGGAGAAAGGTCTTCGTTCTGAGATGATCCCGACCACAAACTCACAACCCGCGCATTGTATTTTTGAGCATGTCTATTTCGCCCGGCCTGATTCAGACCTTTTTGGCGACAATGTCCACACGGTGCGTGAAAAACTCGGCCGTCAGCTTGCTATCGAACAGCCGGCCATCGCCGATGTCGTGATTCCGGTGCCGGATTCCGGCAATTCGGCGGCGCTCGGTTTTTCCCAACAGTCGGGAATCCCGCTTGAAGTGGGCATTATCCGCAACCACTATGTTGGGCGCACGTTCATCCAGCCCAGCCAGGGCATGCGTGATTTCAAAGTAAAGTTGAAGTTTAATCTCGTTAAAAAAGTCCTGAAGGGAAAACGCGTGGTCGTCGTGGATGACTCCATCGTGCGCGGCACGACCTCGAAGCTGCGCGTCAAGAGCCTGCGCCAGGCCGGAGCGACGGAAGTGCATCTGCGTATCAGCTGTCCGCCTCACAAGAATCCATGCGCCTATGGGATCGACTTCCCAACAAAAGAAGAGCTCATTGCTAACCGCTATTCGCATGAAGAGCTAAGGAAATATTTGGAATGTGATTCGGTGGGCTACCTTTCGCTCGAGGGCATGCTGAAATGCGTGAGTTCCCCGAAAGAAAACTACTGCACGGCTTGCTGGAGCGGAAATTATCCGGTCCCATTCGAACAGCAGAACAAATATCACGCGGAGAAAGCCATTGGAAATCACTAAACGCATGACGTATGCACGCGCCGGTGTCGATATCGACAGGGCGGATGACTTTGTTGAGAGTATTAAGCCCTATGCGCGGATGACCCGACGGCCTGAAGTGATGGCCGGTATCGGGGGTTTCGGCGCGCTCTGCCGCATCCCGGCCAAGGGCTACAAAAACCCCATCCTGGTCAGCTCAACCGACGGGGTGGGCACTAAACTCAAAGCTGCGAAATCCGTGGGCCGTTTTGAGGGTCTCGGCATCGACCTTGTCGGGATGAACGTGAATGATATTTTAACCTTGGGCGCCGAACCCCTTTTCTTTCTCGACTATTTCGCAGTGGGAAAACTTGAGCCCGCGATGATGCGCGAAGTGATACGCGGTATCGCGAAAGGCTGTAAAGAGGCCGGCTGCGCGCTTATCGGCGGAGAAACCGCCGAAATGCCCGGTGTGTACATGAACGGCGATTTCGACCTGGCCGGTTTCTGCGTGGGTGTCGTCGACCAGAATAAGATCATTGACGGAAAGCTTACGAAAGCGGGTGACGTGATCATCGGCGTGGCCTCGAGCGGGGTACATTCGAATGGATTTTCATTTGTACGAAAAGTTCTGAAGCCAGATTTCATCGCCGCGCATGCGGAGGAAATCCTGAAGCCGACCAAGATCTACGTGAAACCGGTGCTTTCGCTCATTCGCAAAGAGACCATCCATTCGATGGCGCACATCACCGGCGGCGGGTTCTTCGACAATATCCCGCGCGTGCTTCCTGCCGGCTGTGGCGCGAAAATACAGCTGGGGAGCTGGCCCATTCCGCGAGTCTTCAAATGGATCGAGGACGCGGGCAAGGCCTCAGCCAAAGAAATGTTCCGCACATTCAATATGGGTATCGGTTATATCCTCGTTGCACCGAAAGACAGGGCGCAGCGCGTCGTTTCGCACTTGAAAAAAGAAGGCGAGCGCGCTTGGGTGATCGGGGAGATCGTGAAGGGGAAGGGGGTCGTTCTCCAATGAAAGTCCTCGTCATCGGTTCCGGCGGACGCGAACACGCGATCTGCTGGAAGATCTCACAAAGCCCCAAACTGACCAAGCTTTATGCGGCGCCCGGGAATCCCGGTATCGCGGAGTTTGCCGAGATCGTGGATATTCCCGCGAAAGACCAAGAAGCTCTCCTTAAATTCTGTAAGCGCGAAGGCATCCAATTCATCGTGGTCGGGCCGGAAGCGCCTCTCACAGAAGGCATTGTGGACCGTTTCCGCGGAGAGGGTCTCAAAATTTTCGGGCCGACCAAGTTCGGCGCGCAACTGGAAGGTTCGAAGATATTCGCGAAAGAAATGATGAAAAAACTTTCCATTCCCACAGGAGATTTTGAAGTATTCACCAATTCTGAAAAGGCGAAGGATTATGTCGCGAAAAAAGGCGTGCCCATCGTCATCAAGGTAGACGGATTGGCCGGCGGCAAGGGCGTGGCGGTCGTGACCTCGATGCCCAAGGCCATGGAAGCGATCCATCTGTACATGGAGAAAAAGGTCTTCGGTAAGGCCGGGGAACGCGTTGTCATCGAAGAATGTCTCGAAGGGGAAGAGGCTTCCGTCATCGCCATCACGGACGGCACGCATGTCCGTCTTTTAGCTTCAAGCCAAGACCATAAGCGCATCTACGACGGCGACAAAGGGCCTAATACCGGTGGGATGGGCGCCTATTCACCTACCCCGGCCATCACGGAAGAGGCCGAGAAAGAAATTTTGGAACGCGTGTTCATGCCGGTGGTGAAGGAGTTCAAGGCGCTCGGCCACCCTTTTAAAGGTTTTCTTTATGCCGGCATCATGATGACGCCGAAAGGTTTCCGTGTTCTGGAGTTTAACGTGCGATTGGGCGACCCAGAAACTCAAGCCATCCTACCTCGTTTAGAGAACGATTTTTTGGAGCTTTTACTTGCGGCTGTCGAGGAAAGATTGAATGAGATCACCCTCCAATGGAAGGAAGAGGACTGCGTCTGCGTGGTCATCGCCTCCGAGGGATACCCCGAAGCCTATGAGACGGACAAACGGATCGCAGGCATCTCCACAGCAAAAGAAGACCCGGCGATCCAGGTTTTCCATGCGGGCACCAAACGTGTCAGCGGGGACCTTTTTACGGCCGGAGGACGCGTGCTGAATGTCGTCGGCCATGGCCGGGGGATCTTCGAAGCCCTTTCCAAAACATACAATGCTGTGGATCATATCTTTTTTGAGAAGATGGTTTATCGTAAGGATATCGGCCACCGCGCCGCAAAGGTTTTGAAGTAAAAATCGGAGGGCTTATGAGCATATCAGTCGCCATTTTGATGGGCAGTGATTCAGACGCCGAATCGCTAAAAGGTTGTGGGGAAGTGCTGCGCTTGTTCGGGATTCCTTTTGAAGCGAAAGTCCTTTCCGCACACCGCACACCCGAAGACACGGTGGAATACGTGAAAGCTGCCAAAGCCAAAGGCGTGCGCGTGTTCATTTGTGCGGCAGGCGGCGCGGCTCATTTGGCTGGCGTGGTTGCCGCATACACAGAACTCCCGGTCATCGGTATCCCCATCGAGACATCTTCTTTAAAAGGGATGGATTCGCTGCTCTCGACGGTCCAGATGCCGGCCGGCACGCCCGTGGCGACGGTCGCGATCGGGTCCGGTGGCGTCCGCAATGCGGCATTTTTGGCCGCCCGCATTCTTGCGCTCAGTGACGCAAGGCTCGAAAAAGCACTCAAGGATTACAAGGAAGAGAACCGCAGAAAGGTGTTGGCCAAGAAGGTCGATCTTTGATGAAAAAAAGCATTTTATTCGTCTGCACGGGCAATAGCTGCCGGTCAGTGATGGCCGAGGGACTTTTTAAGAAACTGGTCGAGACTCGGGAGGATTTCCTCGTAGGTTCCGCCGGAGTCGGCGCGGCGGATGGATATGGTGCTTCGGATGAGACGCTGCGCGTGATGCGTAAACATGGAATCGACATGTCCGGACACAAGAGCCGCTGTATTACGGCGGCCATGGTGCGTACAGCCGACAAAATATTCGTGATGGAGAACATGCATCGCGATGCGATCCTGCAAGAATGGCCAGAAGTGGCAGAAAAGACCCATTTGTTGACGGAATATTCGAAGCACGCGAAACACCGAGGCCGTGAGATCGATATTCCGGATCCAATACGCATGTCTCAAGATTTTTATAGGAATGTATTTGATGTAATCCGCGAGTGCGTGGAGCATATCGCAGAAGAATTTGGTGTCAAGAAAGAGGAGGTCGAGTAATGAAAAAAATTGCGATCGGGGCCGACCATGGCGGCTATACGCTGAAAAGCCATCTTCGGAAGTATTTGAATTCACAGGGGTATCAAACACTGGATTTCGGGACGAATTCTTCGGAGTCTTGTGATTACCCGACCTTTGCCTACCGGGTTGCTAAGGCCGTTTCCACCGGAAAAGCAGAAGCGGGTGTCCTCATCTGTAAAAGCGGCAACGGCATGGCGATCGTTGCCAACAAGTTGCCGAATGTGCGCGCGGCGATCTGCTTTGATAAGGATGTGGCGACGCTCTCGCGTCAGCACAATGACGCGAACATCCTCGTTCTCGGTTCAGAACATCTATTTGATGATCCTGAGCTTATCGTAAAAAGCTGGCTCAACTCGAAGTTCGAGGGCGGACGCCATCTGCGTCGCGTGAGACAGATCGCTGCGGTCGAGAAAAAAACATTCTGCCAACCCAAGAAAAAGAAGGAAAAATAAATGTCTGCGCTCTCACAGACGGATTCCGACATATACGAGGCCATCTCGAAAGAGACCCATCGCCAGAATGACAATATCGAACTGATCGCAAGTGAGAATTTCACAAGCATGGCTGTGATGGAAGCGGTCGGCTCTGTTCTTACAAACAAATACGCGGAAGGTTACCCGGATAAGCGCTGGTACGGCGGCTGCGAGTGGGTCGACGTGGCCGAAAAACTGGCGCAGGAGCGCGCCAAGGCGCTTTTTGGGGCCGAACATGCGAATGTACAGCCTCATTCCGGTTCGCAGGCCAACGCAGCCGTTTATTTTTCAGCCTTGGCGCCGGGAGACACGGTGTTGGCGATGAATCTTTCACACGGAGGCCATCTCACGCACGGCCATCCGATGAACTTCTCCGGAAAATTCTTTAAGATCGTTCCGTACGGCGTGAGCCAGAAGGATGAGCGTATCGATTATGAGGAACTCGAAAAGATCGCGCTCGAAAACAAGCCCAAGATGGTCTTGGCGGGTGCCTCCGCGTATCCGCGTATCATCGACTTTGCGCGTATAGGAGAGATTGCAAAAAAAGTGGACGCGCTATTCTTCGTGGATATGGCGCATATCGCAGGCCTCGTCGCGGCGGGCCTGCATCCCAGCCCATTTCCGCATGCCGATTTCGTGACCACAACCACACACAAGACGCTTCGCGGGCCTCGCGGCGGTCTTATTTTCTGCAAGAGCGAGTATGCAAAATCGATCGACTCGGCCGTGTTTCCGATGTTTCAAGGCGGTCCTCTCATGCACGTCATCGCGGGCAAAGCGGTCGCGCTGAAAGAAGCGCTAGAGCCACCGTTCAAGGAATACCAGGCGCAGGTCGTTAAAAATGCCAAAGCGATGGCCGACGAACTCACGCGTAGAGGCTGGCGCCTGGTCTCTGGCGGCACCGACAATCATCTGATGCTTCTGGATGTGAATCAGAAGGGCCTGACCGGAAAGGATTGTTCGGAGTGGCTCGATAAGGCGTCTATCACCGTGAATAAGAACGCCATTCCGTTCGACACCCAAAGTCCGATGAAAGCGGGCGGCATCCGTCTGGGAACGCCCGCCGCGACAACGCGCGGCATGAAGGAAAAGGAAATGAAGGAAATAGCCGGACTCCTCGACGAGGTTCTTGCTGCAAAGGGCGCCGAAGACGTCGTGAAGAGCACCAAGGAAAAAGTACGTACGCTGACAAAGAAGTTCCCGCTGTACCAGGAAGAGTTAAAACGCATTGAAACCAAATCCGCGAGGGCCCTGGCCAAATGAAATGCCCATTCTGCCTGCATGAGGACGACAAGGTCATCGATTCACGCTCGTCAAACGAAGGCAAAAGCGTTCGCCGCCGGCGCGAATGCTTGAAGTGCAAAAAACGTTTTACGACCTATGAGTACATCGAAGAAGTACCGCTCATGGTCATTAAGAAGGATGGCCGCCGTGAATCGTTCGACCGTAATAAGATCATCTCCGGCATCTTAAAAGCCTGCGAGAAGCGTCCAGTCAGCGTGGAAAAGGTCGAAGGGCTCGTCGATAGGGTCGAAAAAGAGCTTCAGAAAAGCTTCGATAAGGAAGTCAAGGCCGGGGTGATCGGTGAGCTCGCTATGGACTACCTACACAAACTCGACGAGGTCGCCTACGTGCGCTTCGCGTCGGTGTACCGTCAGTTCAAAGACATCAATCAGTTTATGAAAGAATTAAAGGATTTACTTAGTAAGCGGGGTTAGTCGGCGGGGAAAAGCTCTTTCATCAAGTCGACGTTCAAAGTCAGTTTTCCGCGCATCTCTTCCAGAAATTTCTGCATCTGTTCTTGGCCCTTCTCGGATTCCATTTTTTCCTTGAAGGTTTTCTTGTCTTCTTCGAATTTTTTTTCGTCAAAGTCGCGCAGAGCGGTTACCTTCACGATCATCGCGCCCTTCGGCACGTCGAACACTTCGCTTACCCCGCCCACCCCGAGCTTATCGACTGCATTTTGTAGATTCTCCGAGGGCCAGATACCGGCCGGATAAGTGCCTTTTTTATATTTTTCCAGCTTCTCAATCGTGATTCCCTCGGCTTTGAGGACATTCTCGAAATCAGCTGGGGTCGTTATTTTTGCTTTCACCTCATTCAGTTTCTTGAGAGCCATCTCTCCAGTCTTGCCTGCGCGAGCCTTATTTTTTACCTCTTCCTTCGCTTCATCAAGAGTGAGCGATTTTCCAGTCTTTGGGTCAGTGAGTTTGTCTTTGACGATTTCATAGAGCTTTTCAATTTCTGCGTCTGTGACCTCGACTTGCGAGGCGAAGGTTTCGGATGGAACAAGGCCATAGACCAGGTCTCGCTCGGCCGCCTCTGTTTTGTAGAGCGCTTTCAAAGCATCTTCAGTCAAATTCAGCTCTGCTTTAATACGATCCTGAATCTTTCCAATCGTGAGCATCTGGCGGGTCTCTTCTTCAAACTGACGGGGCGTGGAGCGAAGGCCGCGCTCGATGTACATCTTATAGAAGGTGTCGTCGAACTTTCCATCCTTCTGGAAGCCTG
>JANNFA010000024.1:0-9640 GCA_031379345.1 Candidatus Omnitrophota bacterium
TGGCGTACTCTTTGCCCGGAGAGGAGACCCTGGCTCCGCGATACACGCGTTTCAGTCGGCTCTTGAGATTCGACCAGACTATAAATCCGCCTTACGCCATTTGCGGGAACTAGAGGAGCGCGGTGGTTTTTCTCAGAGCGCTGTCACGCGAAACCCGTAGGCTTTACGCTGCCCTAAAAATTGTGTTACACTTCTCTTTTGCTCGGCTAGTTTTAGGGCCTGTAGCTCAGTTGGTTAGAGCAGGTCACTCATAATGACTTGGTCGCAGGTTCGTGTCCTGCCGGGCCCATTTTTTTAATCGATTGGTACATCGGGAGAGGGCAATTAGCTCAGCTGGTTAGAGCGTGCGGTTCACATCCGCAAGGTCACAGGTTCGAGCCCTGTATTGCCCACCATAATTTTATGATAACGTCTATCCACGAACAAACGAAAATCTTGGTCGAATTGCAGAAGATCGACGCCAGGGTGTTCCAATTTAAAAAAGAGCTCTCTTTGCATCCCGCAAAGCAGAAAGAGCTCGAATCCGTTTTTGAAAAGAAAAAAATAAACGCCAAGTCCGCCGAGGAAGCACAGAAAGCCGCCCAGCTCCTACAAAAACAGAAAGAGGGTGACCTAGCCCAGCGCGAAGAAAAGATCCTGAAACTGCAGGGTCAACTCTATCAATTGAAGAGTAATAAGGAATACTCGGCGATGGAGCTTGAGATCAAAGGTTTTAAAGCGGACAAGTCTCTTCTCGAAGAAGATATATTAAAGCTGCTCGACACCGTCGATGCCGCAAGGGCCGCGCTGGTGAAGGAAAAAGAGGCTCTGGCTGCTGAAGAGAAAAAATATCAAACGGAACTCGCAGAGCTCAACAAGAAAGCCGCGGAGCTCCAGCAGGCCGCCTCGGCCGAGGAAGAGAAGCGAAAGACCTACACACCAAACATTGAGCCAAGACTCCTTTCGCAATACGAACGTATCCTGAAGAGTCGTGAAGGCCTGGCGCTTGTTCCTATCGTGAACAATGCCTGTGGCGGCTGCCATATGGGTTTTCCGCCCCAAGTTGTGAACGAGGCGCAGCAGCACGAGAAGTGGATCATCTGCGAATCATGCGCCAGACTCGTCTACTGGCCTTCGTAGACGGCGCCGCCCGGGGAAATCCCGGACCAGCGGCAGCCGGCGTTGTTTTTCAGGACCTCGAAGGAAAGACTCTCAAGACGTTGTCCGTGGCGCTCGGCCATGCGACCAATAATGTTGCAGAGTACGCCGCACTCGTACTTGCTCTTCAGGAAGCACTTCTTCTGGGGGCCAAAGAGCTCAAGGTCCACACGGACAGTGAGCTTGTCGCCAGACAATGGAGTGGTCAATACAAGATCAAAGATGCTTCGCTCAAGGTTTTGTACCTCCTAGCCTCACACCTTAAGTCCGGATTCAAGAAACTGGAAGTATGCCATGTGCCTCGAGAGCAAAATCAGCTCGCCGACGACGAGGCGAACCGGGCTTTAGACAGCCAGGCGCTTTTCTAGTATACTACCCAGTTAGACAGGAAAAGTGGGTCAGACGGCCGCTTTTCGCCATGAAAATGGCGGAGGGAGGAAAGTCCGGGCTCCATGAGCAGCGCAGCGGGTAATTCCCGTCCAGGGCGACCTGAGGATTAGAGCTACAGAGACGAACCGGTTCAGTCCGGTGTGAAACGAGCAATCTCTGCGCGGAGCAAAGGCAAATAGGTGGTCAGGAGCGCTCCTCCGATAAAGAGACCACGGGTAGCCTGCTTGAGCCTGCCAGCAATGGCAGGCCTAGACAGATGGTCGTCAAAGACAGAACCCGGCTTATAGACTCGCTTTTCCTGCCTATTTTTTGAAGGATAGCTTGATGAAAAAGATAATTTTTATTTCCATCGCCGTATTGTGTTTCGTTTGGACTTCAGCATACTCTTTTGAGACAACCAAGCGTGAAACGGCGGAGCCGTCTCCGCCGGACAACGTGTCCAAGAGACTGATGGACGAACGTTTTGTTGTTGAGACCTCCGATGAGGACGCAACGGACAGTTTAAACCGTGTCGCGGGAACGATCGATGCGGGCTTTGCTTCCGAAGATTCTACCTACCATTCCGTCCATCACGGCCGCTCCGGCCCCTTTGCCACCCACGAAGACGCCTACGACGTAAGTTAACCGTACCCCGTCCCAAACCCCCTTTTGGGACCACGTTAGCAGATAGACAAAATCCTGAAAATAAAGTGAACGAAAATAGCACCCTCGCGCATCTAGTATTGTAGACAAGGAGAGTGCTATGCCCAGATACCCAAGACAAGAAAGTCCGACAGGTGTTTATCACTTCATCAACAGGGGAGTGAATAAGAAAAAGTTATTCCATAGATCAGCCGACTTTGAGACTTACAAGGGGCTAATTCACGAGTACCGCGATAGATTCGGAATCGAGATCTATCACTACTGCCTTATGGCCAACCACACGCATCTTGTCTTAAAGGCGCCAGACTCCGCGGCGTTAAGCCAATTTGCCCATTACCTCCAACGACGATATGCCTATTACTACTGCAAAACCAACCACTGGTCCGAGCAGGTCTTTCGTAAGCGTTTTATCAGTATTGCCCTGAAGACCGACGCCCAGCTCTTGGAGTGCGGCCGCTATGTTGAAAGAAATTCTCTCAACGCAAACATTGTCAAAAATGCCGAAGATTACCCCTACACAAGCTATCCTTACTACGCGTATAATAAGCCCGACAGGATTGTGAACGAGTCACCGCTTTTTGGGTCACTTGGAAATACTCAAGGTGAGCGGCAGAGGATGTACAGGTTCTATGTCTCTCAGGAGAGAGGTTATGAAATGCCTGAGCCGGTAAAAGGGGAGCTTGCAACTTTCTAACATGTCCCCAGAAGGCTTCTTGGGACGGGGTACGGTGTAATGCTACTCCTCATTATCTTCATTATTTTGGTCGTGTTTTATTTCGTTGTCGCAATCAAGGTGAATGAGTGGATTGTCATTTCTGCTCTTGGTTTTAAATCGTTTACTCCAGCCGGATTTTTGCGTAATCCTCGAATCTATGTTCTTGTGAAGTACTATTTGTTTATGGGCGCGTTGGCGGTTTCATTTTTTTTACCGATACGGTGGTATGTTTGCTTGGTCGTCCTTCTTGTTCTGTGGGTGGGCGCGAATTCGATCGGTAGAAAATTGGCTTTTCGTTCATACAGGCATTCATTCTCCGAAATTGCAAATGATGAAACAAACCCCGCTAGCAAGGCAGACTATATCCTCTTTTCCAAAAAGTCCGATAAGGAGCTTCTCGAATTGGCTCGGCAGAGGTTTTAGATACCGTACCCCGTACCAAGCCACCCCTTCGGACGGGGTACCGTTAGCCTGTCTGGGACCATGTTAGCTCGGACCGGACGCGGTCCGAGCGACAGAATTTTGCGAGCCAAATGATTTAACTGCTTTAACCGGGATTTTGCGTGCCGCGGGCATGCGTCCGGACCGCGTCCGTCTACTCATTTTCTTTATACTCCTCTTATTTCCTATTGTGTTGTATAGGCTAGTTTGTTAACATACAACATATAGCGTAACCTAAGTTCATCTAAATTTAACTTTGGCGGAAAAGTGTGAGCGCACGCGCAATTGGATATATCCTACCCTCGCTTTTTATTTGTACCAGCCTCCTTGCGGACACGATCCAGATGAAAACAGGTGAAGTGTTGAAGGGTCTCATCGTGGAGGAACATGAAGACCGCCTTATCATGAGCACCGAAAAAGGGGAAGTGCCCGTTCTTCGCATTGCCATCCAAGACGTGGAATACGATGATCCGGCGCAGAACTTTTTACAGGCGGGACGCGCGTACGAAGAGAAAAAAAGATGGGGAGAGGCTCTTGCGTATTATGAAAAAGCGCTGCAGTTGAACCCCGATCTGGAGGATGCCAAGAAGGCCTCCGTGCGTGTGCGCAACTTGTTCTGGGCTCAGTCTGCGACGGGTCCGGTGGCCGAGATCGAACGCCGTCAGGCGCTCTACGAGACGTGGGATAAAAAACGTTTTACAGAAAAAAATTCGGCCGCCGTCAAAACGCCGCAGCAGCTTGTTGCCGAAAGTCTGGGTGTGACGCTGGTGCAAAAAGATGATTGGGTGCGCTTGGCGGAGGTGTCACCGAAAAAAGATGCGGCGCTCGCAGGTCTCAGGGCGGGGGACCGGCTCGTGGCCATTGACGGCGATTCTTTGCGGTATCTGAGCGCCGAAGCCGTGCGGCCTAAATTCGTCTCTCCGCGCTATTCCAGCTTTACGCTGGAATATGACCGGGACTGCCGCCTGATGAAAAGCAATTTCGAAAAAGAGACCCGCGATTTTGGTTTTGAGTTGAAGTTGGAGAACCAGGGGATTCGGGTCGCCCATGTCTCACGCGGAAGCGCGGCGGACCGAGCCGGCCTCAAAATAGGGGATCTTCTGGTCGGCGTGAACGGAGGAACCACTCGTTATCTGCCGCTTAAAAAATTCATGGCGACACTTCAAAAGAGTCAACCCGCGACATACGCGGTATTGACGGTCCGACGTTCTGTTTTACTAGCGAGGCGCTAAAACAATGGCCTTCCGTAGAAAAAAAATATTCGTCCAGCGCGGCATGCAGCTGCGCTTCGCGCGGTTTGTCCTTATGTATATGCTGGCCTGCAGCGTTGTCACCGCAACAATCGTGTTCTTCGCGACCGTCGCTCTTTTGGGTGAAAAGCTCGCGGGGATCTACCCGCAAAGCCGTCTGCCCGAGATCTTTGGTCCTGTCTACGTTGCATTTTTTTTAAGTCTCCTTGCGTCGGCACCGATCCTTTTTTATGGCGCACTTGTTTTCTCGCACCGAATCGCGGGTCCGTTGCCTAAGATCTACACGGCGCTGGAGGAGATCGGGGGCGGAAACTTCGACATTCAACTGAGTCTGCGTAAGAACGATGAGCTTGTGGAGCTAGTGGGCCACATCAACCGGATGGCCGCCCGGCTCAAACAGAAAGGTAGTTGACAGGATGCTCCCGCAGGACTACAATTACCCCATAGTTACCCATAAAGTGGGTAAAAGTGGAGGGATTCAATGTTCTACGGAGAATATGAGCATTCAATGGACCGGAAGGGCCGGCTCATTATTCCCTCCAAATTTAGGGAGGTATTCAAAGAAAATTATGTGGAACGATTTTTCGTCACTCGGGGCTTGGATACGTGTCTCTTCGTATTCGCGGAAGATGAATGGAAGAAGCAGGAAAGCAGATTTCGTACCCTCTCTTTCACGAACCGTGAAGCGCGGCAATTCAACCGCATCTATTTTTCGGGGGCTTGTGAGGTCACTTGTGACCGGCAGGGGAGGATTCTAGTCCCGCAATATTTGAAGGACTTTGCGAAGATCAAGAACGACGCCATCGTCGTGGGTGTTTCGAACCGGATGGAGATATGGGCAAAAGACCAATGGCAAGAGTTCTACCGCAACACGAAGGATTCATTCGAAAAGATCGCGGAGAACATCTTTAATGAGCAACCAAAGGAGAGCACATGAGAACGCGCCGGATGGGCTTATTCCAAGCGCAGGGGGATTCGCTCGAGAATTTCAAACGGCGTCGCGCATTGCCTGCAATGCCAGGCTATATGAAATTCTTCCAACGGATCCTGAGTGTACGGAAGATACAGGAGCTCGTGTTCATCACGAAGACCGCGGCGAAGAGTCGTTGACCCATGAAAGCGTCCTTTTGGCGGAAGCCGTCGAGTGGCTCAGTCCCGGACCGGGGAAGGTGCTGGTGGACGGGACCTTGGGTCTTGGAGGCCATGCGAAGCGGTGGTTGGAGCGGTCAGGGCCGGATGGCCAAGTGGTCGGGTTCGACCGGGATCCGGAGGCGGCTGTGGAGGCGCGCCGGGTTCTCAAAGACTATGGAGATCGCGCGGTGATCATTCAAGACAACTATAAAAATTGTGTCCAGCATCTGACGGCGCGGAACCTCCGGGCCGTCGACGCTTTTTTACTGGACCTCGGAGTCAGTTCGGTTCAGCTCGACAGCGCAGCGCGGGGATTTAGTTTCCGCTTTGAAGGTCCTCTGGACATGAGAATGGACCCTTCTGAAAATACGCCCAACGCGGAGGCGATCGTGAACGAGGCCTCCGAAGAAGAATTGTGTGAAATATTCTGGAAGTATGGCGAGGAGCGGTTCGCACGGCAGATCGCGCGTCGTTTGGTCGAGGCGCGCTCAAAGAAGAGGCTGACGACCACACGGGACTTGGAAAACGTGATTTTTCATGCAGCCCCAAGATCTTCGCGGTTCGGTCACATCCATCCAGCGACGCGTTGTTTTCAGGCCCTGCGCATCCAGGTGAACCGGGAGCTGGAGTCGTTGGAATCTTTTTTGAAGGACGCCCCGTCGCTTTTGAAACCCGGAGGTCGTCTCGCGGTCATCTCCTTCCATTCCCTCGAAGATAGGATCGTCAAGAACGCGTTCCGCGTGCTCGAGAAAGAAGAGAAGGGGAAGATCCTGACGAAGAAACCTGCGACGCCTTCCGAGGCCGAAAAAACCCGTAACGCACGCGCCCGCAGCGCAAAGATGCGTGTGTTCGAAGGGCTGGGCGCATGAAGCGTTTTTTCGTGATGCTTGCTTTGGGCACGATCGCTTCGCTGGGGTATGTCTCTCAGGAGGTGGAGGCGGTCAAGATCGGCTACACGATACGCAAGCAAGAGGAAACCAAGGTCCTGTTTCTTGACCGTGCCAGAGCGCTGAAGTACAATATTGCAAGATTAAAGGCTCCGAACACGCTCGAAAAGCGTCTCACTGCGCAAAAGATCAGCCTGCAGGCGCCTAAGTCCTGGCAAACGCTGGTGATGTCCTCAGGAAAAGCGAACACGCGCGCATCAGAACCTTCGCTGTTTTCGCAGCCGCCGATCTTGACAAGGCTGTTCATGGGGACTGCACAAGCAGAAGCCAAAGAGTCTTAAACTAGTTCACGATGTTCGGTGGAAGGCGGCCCTAAAGCCGCACTTTTTATTTTGAGCGAGCCGAAGCTTTCACGCACACGACTGTTCGTCATTTTTTCTTTCTTCCTCGCGACGCTCCTCTGTCTCATCGTGCGGCTGGGCTTCATCCAAATCTTTAAATCATCCCGTTACTTGTCGCTTGCCGAGAACCAATCCCGTGCCGTGATCGAGATGCCGCCTGCGCGCGGACGTGTTTTTGATTCCAAGGGAAATGAGCTGGCGCTGGACGTCCGCTTGGAATCGCTGTATTCCGTATCGCGTGAGGTGAAAGACAAAGCCGCTGTCGCCGATAAACTTGCCAAGATCCTAGGAGTCGACCGCGCGGTGCTTTTCGAGAAGCTTTCGCGCGATAAAATGTTCGTCTGGCTTGCCCGTAAGATCTCGCCTTCAAAGGCGGACGCGATCAAGCGCCTTAAAGTCAGCGGCCTGGCATTCGTCAAGGAATCTCAGCGCGTCTATCCCAAGGGCGAAACCGCCTGCCACCTGGTCGGTTTCACCGACATCGACAACAACGGGCTGGAAGGGATCGAGCTTATGTATAACAGTTTTTTAAAGGGTGTGCCGGGTTGGCGCATGGTTCAGAAAGACGCGAAACAACGCGAACTTATTTCGAAACAACTTGAGCTCGTGCCGCCTGTGGATGGTTACAATATCCATCTCACGATCGATGAAGTCGTCCAATCGATCGCGGAGCGCGCGCTGGCAGCGACCTGTAAAAAAAGGAACGCGCTGGGCGGCTCCATCATTGTGCTGGACCCCAAAAGCGGGGACGTTCTTGCCATGGCGATGTATCCGCTCTACGACCTGAACAACGCCCGCAACTCCAAGCCGGAACACCGCCGGAACCGCGCTATCACGGATCTTTTTGAGCCGGGCTCTGTGTTCAAGGTTTTCACGCTCTCCGGGATCGTTCAGGAAAAAATAATGGCCCTCGACGACAAACTGAATTGCGAAGGGGGAACGTGGGCGGTGGCCGGCAAGGTATTGCATGACGTTCATGCCTATGGCGCGATGACGCTGCGCGAGATCATCGAGAAATCCAGCAATATCGGCACGGTCAAGGCCGCAATGAAGCTTGGGGCGGTGAAATTGCACAAGTATATCCGTGATTTCGGATTTGGTTCGAAGTCCGGTATCGGTCTGGCCGGTGAGATCAGCGGTATCGTGCCTAATCCGAAGAATTGGTCGCGTAGTTCGATCATCAATATTCCGATCGGGCAGGGCGTTGCGGTGACCCCGATCCAGCTCGCCTCGGCGTTCGCGGCGATCGCGAATAATGGGGTGCTTATGAAACCGCGTCTCCTCACCCATATCGCGGATTCGGAAGGGAAGATCATCCAGAGTTATGACCCCGAAGTCGTACGTCAGGTGATCTCGAAAGAATCGGCTCTTCAGGTGCGCGCCGTGATGGAAGGCGTCGTCTCCCGCGGCACGGGCAAAAAAGCGGTCGTTCCTGGTTTTAAGGCCGCCGGTAAGACTGGAACTGCGCAAAAACTATTGCCTAACGGCACCTATTCGCATGACCATTTCTGGGCGTCGTTTGTGGGATTCGTGCCCTATGACGAGCCAAAGATCGTTGTCGCTGTGTCGATCGACGAGCCGCATCCTGTGTATTATGGCGGGGAGGTCGCCGCCCCGGCCTTCTCGACGGTCGCTTCTGAAATTCTGGCTTATTGGCGCATTTCACAGACGCCGATACCTGGACAGATTGTTCGAAACGGCGGGGCAAAGCTCGGCGTCGCTCCGGTGGTCCAGGCGGCTCAATGATCTCATTTCGTCAGTTATTCCTGGGCGCCTACCCCGATCATCCGGCCCCGGAATCTCTGCCGGAGCTGCCTGTGAGCGGCCTGGAATGCGATTCCCGTCGAGTGGAAAAAGGATTTGTATTCATTGCGGTGCGCGGCGCAAAGCTGGACGGAAGTGTGTTCATCGAGGAAGCTGTTCGGCGCGGCGCATCGGTCGTGATCAGCGAAACCCCTACCCAATCAAACCTGCCCTGTATTTGTGTGACGGATAGCCGCGAAGCCGTCGCGCGTTTAGCCGCCGTCTATTATGGCCATCCCTCTAAAAAGTTAAAGATCGCCGGGGTCACCGGCACCAACGGCAAGACCACGACCACGCATCTGATCGAACACATCCTTCAGAAAAACGGACAGAAAGCCGGCTTGATCGGCACCATCCTTTACCGTTATCCGGGTGTGGAGGTGCCCGCTGTGGAAACGACTCCGGGACCGCTGAAGCTGCAAAAGATTTTTTTTGAGATGGCGGATGCCGGTTGCCATTCGGCGGTGATGGAGGTTTCTTCTCATGCTATGGACCAAGGCCGTGTCTCCGGCGTGGACTTTGCGTGCGCCGCATTCACCAATCTCACACAGGACCATCTGGACCACCATGGCACGATGGAAGCCTATTTCCAAAGCAAGGCGAAACTCTTTCAGGGACTGTCGCTGGGCGCCGTCGCGGTGCTCAACGCCGATGACGCGTGGAGCTTGAAACTTATCCCGCTGACAAAGGCGCGCATTGTCACGTATGCACTGGAAAAAATGGCCAAGGTTCGCGCTGAAGCGGTGAAGCTTCACAAAGATTCGACGGAATTCACACTTTCGATGGAGGGGGAAAAAATCGTTGTCTCATTGCCCCTCATTGGACGCCACAATGTATACAATG
>JANNFA010000045.1:0-2900 GCA_031379345.1 Candidatus Omnitrophota bacterium
GTCCCAAAATCATACTTCAAGGATCCATATTTGAAGCTGGATTACTTCGGTGATGAGAAAGATAGGAAATTCGAGATCAAAGCTCTTCTTCCGAATAAGTTCTTTCCTGGATTCCGCCTCAGCTTAAACATGCAGATGTGCTTTAAATTTTGGGGACCGCATATCAAAGCTCAGAAACTCAACTGTTTCGATATTTTTGCTGCGTCTTTAGGCTTTGGTAGCAAAGATAAAGAATTCCACTACGAAGCCTCTTACGGAACAACCAGCGTTAATGCCGAGATGCTAATCACTCGTGCGGGAGTCAGTTGGGAGCAGAAAATACCCATGCCCGAGGAAAGTCTGAGGCCCTTTTTGAAAAAAACAGGGGGATTGGTGACATCAGCATGAAACGCAAATCTTCCCATAAGGAGAAATACAACTCCATTCCCATGGGCCGGGGCCTCACGATAGCTATCGATATTGATGGGACGATCGCTGACCCCTCGGATATTGATTTTAACAGGGTCCATAAGGACCCCAACGAACTCATGAAGGCGAAACCCATTCCCGGAGCGCTGAGAGCTATCAAAGCACTCCATTTAAAAGGCCACCTGATTGTATTTCATAGCTCAAGGACACTTTCCTCGAAGAAAGTCACAGAGCGCTGGCTTAAGAAACACGGCTTTCCATTTCATCATGTCGAAATGAGGAAGTTTCTGGCGCATGTCTATATTGATGATCGTGCAATTGATGGGCGGAATTGGAAAAAAGTGATAAGAGATCTTAGCAAAGCCCGTCACCCGGGCTTGGTTGCAAGAAACGGAGGGTTGGTGTGATAACGAAAACAACTCTTATCCCAGGCTCGCGCCGGGCTATTAAAAAATTACAAGCTAGTGGGCATACAATTACACCCCTCGTTTTAAGTTCGCTTTCATCTAAGAAGGTTGCCGACCTTGGGCTTAGAAAGCATGGGTTTCCATTTCATCATATTGAGATTAGAAAATCCTCAGCATATGTTTACATCGATGATCGGATAGAGAAGCATACATGGCCGAAGTTAATAAGGGGTCTTGCATGGTTATCCAAGATGGAGTAAGACGCTATGCGATGGGCTGAATTCGAAGAACCTGAGAAGGCGATAAAGCTCTGCCAGAAGGAGTATTTGTATGAACGATCCTATGAATATCGACAACCTACTTAAGAAATTAAATAAAGACGCTAGCAGGGAACTTTTTGCCGAGTTTATTCGAGGCCTGTCGCTGGTTCAAGTCGATACAAAAAGGGGTGCGGGAATCCATTTTGGCAGGCATGCCGGGTCGAAGGCGGGGGAACTGGAATACAGCAGCAAATGTTTCTGGCTGCGGACATTGCCTTTGGATAAACAGGAGTGCTTTATTGCGCTCCACAGAGAGTCTGGCTTTTACCGTAAGGGAAGAACCGCCAGATATTCGGCGGATCTTTTGGGTATCTGGAGGAGCCAAAACACTACAAGATTGGCAGTGGCTGAATTAAAACAGGGTGCCAAGGGCGACTCTTTGGCCTATGCTGTGGCAGAGGGTCTCCGAAATCTTTATCTTGCGATAAATGCAAGAAAAGAGCTTTGTAATTGGTGGGCAAAAACTTGCCCTGAAGAATTCAAAGGGTACGTGAAAAATTACAACCCTTTTACGGAATTAAGTAAAGAGGGAAAAGACGCTCAGCTACTTATTTTGGGCGATAGGGCATGGATCGACGCTCGGGTTCGCGGCAAGGAACAATTTCTGGGGAAAAAACCAATAGCTATCGGTAACACAATGATAGAAGTTTCGGTTTATTCTTTTTCTCACAATGGAACGCCGCGTAGTGCGCCGCATGCGTTGCTACCGCTTAAAATGATTTTGTGAGGACGTAATCAATATGCGATGGGATGAATTCAGTGAACCCGATAAGGAAATAAAACTCTGCCAGGATGCGCTCGATAAGGATCCGGGCGATGCCGACGCTCATTATAAATTGGGCACGGTCTACGCTTATCTATCTGATTTCGATAAGGCGATGGAGTGCTGCAAAAAGGCTGTAGCATTAAAGCCCCAAAGCATCACATTTCTCGCATTTTATTCCTACCTATGCACTGAAACCGAAGATCATAATGGTGCTATCGAAGCACTCATCGAACTTATTGAGCTTGGAGCGGATGAGTCCGATTATCACGTGGATGTTGCCCAAGAGGCTCAGTGTGGGATGGATAAGGAATACGCCATGCTAAAGGCACATTCGCTGCGCAGTGAAGAGGGTAAGGATTCAGTGGCTAACAAGTTGGAAGAATGGCTTCTTACGCCCTTTGGCCTTAACTTCCCACAGGAAAATAAAAATGAGAAATAAATTTGTTGTAATGTTCGCGGCTCTTTTTCAGACATTCTTTTATATTTCATCCGCTTTTGCCTATTTTGAGAATTACCCGCCCTACAAATTTAAAGATGGCCCACCGGCGCATCTTGAGGTGAAGCCGTTGCTCGGTACGGATGAGAAATATAGCAAAGATGGCATAACAGTTATCTTAAAAGACTCCGACAAGGGATACCACCTTTCTATAAAAGACGATAAGAAAGTAGTTCTGGACCGCTCCTCTGATGAGTATCCTCGTCCCCAGGAGGTGTATCGTGCGGATTTGAACGGAGATGGTCTTCAGGATTTTATCGTTATCTCATGGTGGGGAGGGGCCGGGTTAGGTTCGCACGAAGACCAGGTAGAATTGTTCCTTAAAAAGAAGGACGGATCCTTCACGAAGATCCAATACAACGCTCTGGCGGCGGGACTCCAAGATTTCGTGGATTTGGATAAGGATGGACGGTATGAGGTGATCATGACAGGCCTCTATTATGGTCCGGGACATAACTATTTTTCATACAAGCATTATCAAATTAAGGATTACCGGTTAGTGG
>JANNFA010000058.1:0-12695 GCA_031379345.1 Candidatus Omnitrophota bacterium
CAAGTGCATTGGCCGCACGACGCTTCAATTCGGCCAGAACTTGATCCGAATCCAAACCAGCCAGCCTCGCTCCTGCGGAGCCTTGATAGACAGCATTCACGATCTCTTGAAGAGCGGTGCGTGTCAAAGGAGCGTGAACGACGACCATATCCTTCCCGATCTCAACGCCCGATGCCAAAGCCGCTTGCACGACTTGTTCATCGCTTGCCTTCGTCACGAAGATCACAAAAGACTTTTCGCCGTCCCTACGACGGATGACCGCAACCCCATCGAGTCCCAGTCCAGGCTCATTCGGATCCTCGTTCATCAAGATCAGATTGCGCAGAGTCCCTTCCGTCGAGTAATCAAGCTCCAAATCATTAGCTCTATAATTAAAAGTGAAATCTGAGTCCGTTAACCCATTTTTTGGAAGAACAGCCATCACAATATTTTTCCATTGAAATGGGCGAACAGCTTGTTTAAACGTCGATTGCGGGTCAACGATCATGACTTTTCGGACTTCACTCGCGGGACGGACGCGGACTGCCTCCAATGCCAACCGGGCTCCTCTTCGAATCACGCTAAACTCCAATTTACCGTCCCTGATATCAAAATGACCTTCGATCTCGAAAGCCCGTAACACTTGGTTAAGTGCGTCCATCTCCGCTGAAATCTGATTTAAATTCTCATCTCCTCCGCCGAAAGCCGCATGAAGATCCCGATTCGTCGCCAGATTAATGCGATAATCTCTTGCATAACCGACATTTCTCTTAAGAGTAAAGCGAAGCGCATTTGCAGTTTCCGTATAAAGCTCGGCCCTACCTTCCTTAGAATAAATCACGGCCAACGCTGCCAAATTCTTAATGATAATTTCAAAGTCGGTAGAAGCAAGAGCGGGCTTCGCCAGGAGAGTGGAAATAGTGAGCAGCCCTTGCTCCATCTCAGGACTTGTTGCGCGGCGATCCACGTAACTCTTTCCTGCAATACCCCTTAATACCTCGGATAATCTTTCTTTATCCTGCGATGTCATATTCCATAACACAATGTCCCGGCTCCACCCTCTCTCTTCCTTGTTCCGATTATTTCTGGCCGACAACCTCGCGCCGGAGACAAGTAGATCAAGTTCCCGGATTGATCCGTCAAGAGCCCTAGCGAAAGACTCGTATGGAGGTTGGGTGACAAGAAACGCATAAATTGTTCTCAAATCACTGATAGCGCCAGTCACCAGCCCGGGGTTTTGGCTAAGGCCTGCGATTAAAGATTGGGCAATCCCATTTAGCTGCGATGAAACACTCTGAAGCTCGGGGGAAAAATCGTTGTTGTACCGATCCACTTCTTGCGCGATTGTGATCAGTCGCACGGCCACCTCGCCCAACCTCGCGCCGGAATTTGAAAAGTCGGAATCGTCCTCCAGCACTTCGATCGCGGAACTGTATGTCGCGTTGAGATCCGATAGGACTTTTATAAAATCCTTCGCGGATGGGTTGGTGTTCTGCAAAGCCGTGTCTGCGGCCTGCAAATGTTTAGTGATTTCGGTATTCATCGAACCATCTCGGACTCTTTCAATGCCCGCCAGTTCCCTGTCTTTGCCTTGGTTTCTGACTCTGGCCTCGTCATATACCTTTGTAAAACGAGCACGAAGCTGTGTATTAAAGTAGCCGATGGCTGCGATAGGATTGGCGTTGGCCAGA
The DNA here is from genome assembly GCA_031379345.1 of Candidatus Omnitrophota bacterium. Taxonomy (GTDB): domain Bacteria; phylum Omnitrophota; class Gorgyraeia; order 2-02-FULL-51-18; family 2-02-FULL-51-18; genus JAHFFM01. The sequence continues at coordinate 1,671 of JANNFA010000058.1, forward strand.
TCGGTTTTCAGTGTTTCCAAATCAAAACCCATCGAGGTGGCGGAGTACGCCAGGGACTCGACGATGGGATCTTGAAACGTAGAAGTCTCGGTCGCCAACCTCGCGCCGGCCGTACGTGTTGTCGGAAGATTCGCGCCCAACACCGTGAGCACATGTTGGGATACCACGTCTCCAAGCCCTGCGCCTGTCGCTAATTCAAGGGGTCTTGCGGTGGAGGCTCTGATTGGAGACGGCAGTGAAGTAGGTTTAAGAGTCTGTCCCAAAAGGATCGACTCATACTTCTTCATGTTGGTCGCCTGCCATACCTGCGGCGTGACGGAAACGAAGGAAATGCCTTTTTCTTTCAAAAGCGCTTTTAGGTTCGCGGTGTGGAAACCGCCGGCAATGAGGACCGCCTTCTTGGCCGATTCCTTGTCCATCTTCTCAAGAGCGGACTGGATGAAGTATTCGTCGCGGGTCTTGGTGAGTTCATAAAAGTTCTCGGCGCGATTTAAGGTCTCTTGGAAGCCTTTTTCGAGGAAGAGCGAGCGGTCATAGTAAACTCCAAGGTCCATGATCTTTTTATTCAAGAATCCGGTAAGGTGCTCGATGGTGAAATCCTGCGTCTCTCCCTTATAAGAAACGTATTCCTCAGGCGTGAGCGTGAAATAGAATAGTTTTTTAAGGTGCCCTAGGACGTTCTCGCACTTAATGAGGGTCTTCTCATCCTCTGAACGGGCAAGACTTTCGAGGACTGCGCTTTCCAAAGCATCGATTTCTTTCAAAACTTCCTTCGCTTCGACCTGCTTGGCGAGTTTGAGGTATTCAAAATATTTGGAAAGCTCAGGATAGACTTTCGCTTCCATCTTCCCTCTTCCATCTTCCATCTTCGCTTCAAGGGCTATAAAGTAAGCCTGTATCTCCTTCTGGCCTTGTCCCAGCACTTTGTCCGCCTTGTTCTGAGAGGCGTCTGTGATCTCCTTGAGTTCCGCCTGGACCTCTTTTGAGAGACCTTCGATGGCTTTTAAGTGCTCCGAATTGGCCTTGGTGAAATCAAGCTTCTCTTCTTTTTCCTTGAGGGACTTCAACAGTGAAAGATGCGGGTAAGATTCGAGGGATATGTTCTGGAGGTTCGCCTCTCTCCAAAGCGCGGTGAAGTAGGAGGTCAAAGCAAGTTTGTCTTCACGATAGGCTTTGCGCTCTTTATCGAATGTCTGAAGCGAAGGATTGAAGAGCCGGTCTTTCAAAGTCTCGGTGGTAGCTTCGATCTTTTTTAAATACAGGTCAAAGCGCTCACGCTCCAGCGCGACCTGGCGATAATCTTCGACGGCCCTGCGGTAGAGCTCAAGGTCTTCCACGCCCCATAGGGTAAAAATATGGTCTGATGTCAGCTGGAGGTATTCTTCTCCGTGGAGGAGACCCTTCCTTATGTATTCCTTAGAGATGGCTTGGAGTTCGGTGAGGGGTTTTGCGGAAGAAAGAGAGTTGTCACCCACGCCTGCTTCGGTGAAAACATACCGCAGGTCCTTTTCTTTACCCATAATAAGATCCAGGGACTTGGCAAGATTGTACTGCCCGGACTCATTGGTGTGGGCGTCTTGAATAAGATAGAAGAGTTTGTCTCCGCCATTCTTATATGCGTCCTCGATGGAGGCGATGGATTGAGGAAACTCGAGACCCACCTCCGGCTTTGACTGGAGTTCATGTTTGGTGACCAAGGGGGTAAGAACGTCAGCGTAAGAAAATTGCTGAGCAATAAAGGTTTGTAAAAGAACGAACGAAAGAGCTCGTAAAAGTCTTTTAGAACGCTTCATAAAACTCCCTTTTTTGAAAAAATAGCCTGTGATTGTCCAACCGAAACTTATGGAAATAGTACCTGCAAGGAGGGTCCAAAACAAGGGAACGACCTAAAAAAAGAGAAAAAAGCGAAGAAAAATGTCGCCTGATATTGACTAATTATATAGACGTCTTAATCTAGGATTATCTAAAATTCAGCAATAATTAGTTAGACCAAAGCGGAGAATCCAGCTCGACCTTGAGTCAATTCGATGTTTTCATCGAGCAAGGCGCCGTCCTCGGCCAAGAGTTCCGCGTCTTCGAACTCGTCCAAAACGCCTAATTCAGCCAAAACCGCAATCTCGTCTTCCATGTCAGAGGCCGGCGCGACAGCTTGGGCCAGCTGGATATCTTGGACAGGAGACCTTAAAACGACGACCGAGGCCATCACCATCACGGCCAGGACCGGCACCCAAAGGAGTCCGCCGACGGGCCGCCTCTCCGCGACCTGCGCCCCCATGGAAATACGTCTTTCCACGGATGTAGAAAAACCCCTCAGCATGCCCTCGGATACCTTCTGTTCGCGCAAGGACTCCATCTTCTTCATCAGCGACTGGTCCATTTCCTTGAATTTTTTATCGTCCATGGTATTCCTCCTTGAGTAAATTCTGCATTTTCTGGCCGGCCTGCCACAAGTTCGCTTTCACAGCCCCGATTGTAATATTCATGCTGTCTGATATATCTTCCAGACTCAGCCCCTCGATATAGCGAAGTGTAAAAACGAGTTTCTGCCTAAAGGGCAATGTGTTTACCGCGTTCTGCATTGCAAAACCCAATTCGCGGTTCTCAAGCGTCTCGACCGCATTCTTTGAACCATCTGCCACGCGAGAAATAGGGTCCAAAGATTCGTCTTCTTCCTTTCCAAACCAAAACGAAAATGTACGGCGCAGTTTGCGCTTTCTTAAGAAATCTTTACAGGTATTGGCCAAGATGCGGTAAAGCCAGGTATAAAACCGGCTCTTGGATTCGAATCGGTCAAGGTTTTCGTAGGCCTTCACGAACGCCTCCTGCGCCAGGTCCCGCGCGTCTTCCATATTTCCAACCAGTGCATTCGCCGCGTGGATGGCCCGCTCTTGGTGAAGTTCGACGAGCGCGGAGAAGGACTCGGTGTCCCCGCTCCGCGCTTTTTCGATAAGCTCTATTTCTTGAATCTTATTTACGTCCACCCTTGGCTCCACCCTTTACTCCGCCCTTGGGTCCAGCACCCTCAGCACGGCGTTGTCCGCCCTGACCCGCACCTTGACCTAGGCCTTGGCCGTGATCACGAGCGCCACGGTTTACTTTTTGATCAGATCCGTGATTTCTGTCATAGCGGTTTTCCGCACGGTCGCGCACGTTCTCGCGCTGGTCACGCCCATCTTCCTTCCGGTCTCTGACGTCTTCGCGGCGGTCCATCCTATCCTCTATCTTATCCATCTTTCCGCCATCGTGCTGGGCATCCCGGATGTCTTCCCGGCGGTCAGCAACGTCTTCCTTACGATCACGGACGTCCTCACGACGATCCCTGACATCTTCGCGGTGGTCTCTTACGTCTTCTCGCCTGTCGGCCCCGCCCGCTTTGGGGTGATTTTCTAGGAACTTCTGGTATTTCTCGGGGTTGTTCTGCTTCCAATCCTGTATCTTTTCTCTCCGGTTCTGCATGACTTCCTTAAACTTCTCCGGATTCTCCTCGCGCAGCTTCTCGAGCTTTTCCTTGCGATTATGCTGAATACGCTCTTTGACCTGCTCGTATTTCTGGGGGTCACTTTCCTTCAGATTCTGCAGTCTTTCCTTTAGATTAGCCTTTTTCTCCTGGACCGCTTTCTGAAATGCCTCCGGGTTTTCCTGTTTCAGCTTCTTCATTTCCGCGATCTTCTCTTCGCGACGAGCCTGTCTGTCATTAGTTTCTTCCGCGTAAGCCGTCAGGCCAAAACCACTAAAAAAAGCCAAAACCATCACAGCCACCACCACTTGGTTCATCTTTAAGGTCTTCATGGTCATCCTCCTGATTTTTTGTCTTTCTACCCTATTAGACGTAGTTCCGGGTCAAAAGGTTTAAGTAAACCGACACTAATATTTAGAATTATCTTAACGGAAAATGACGAGGCTGGAGGTGTAGCCATGGACAAAATTCTTCATTCCGACCGGGCCGATCTCGCCATTGGCAAAAAAACCGGTCATGGGGAGGGGTCCCTGCAGGCTCTGGATGGCCTTGGCGTCGTGGTCGGGCTTGCCGTAGAAATTGCGGCCGCGGCCGCAGCAGCTGACGAGCATGGCCCCGCGCGGCGTCGCATCGGGTTTTCGCAGTTCCTGCAAAAAGTGGTCCAGATCTTCGGCGGAGGTTTCGGCATCGCGTACCTGGAATTGCAACGTCTGCCCCACCTTAAGAAGCGAGCCGACCATGAGCGCATTGGCATCCGGGTCAAAACCAACGAGGTTTCGAATTAAAAAATCTCCGCGTTTAAACACGGACTGCTGTTCATTCATCACTAAACCCACGGAAAGAGAGAGCTCGGCGAGTTTGCGGTCCTTGGGAGGCAGGCTCTCGATCAGCTCGCGCACGACTTCCAGTGCCGGCCGGCCGGCGAGTTCATAGAGAACGTTGCTTTCGGCCTTCGTGATGACATAAGGTTTTCCGATGGGACGGCAACCCTGCGAAACAAGGATATCGAATTCGATATCGCCCGTCAGCGCCACGCCGACCAGTCCTTCACGGAACGCCACCCCGTTCAGGCAAAGCCAATTCGGCACGCCCATGACCGCCCCCGAAGCGAGTCCTCCGGTCACGGGCAAGCCCTTGTATGCCTCATTCACGAGCTGCAAAAACTTGACGACATCGAAAGACACCGGTTCTCCGAACACGATAAAACGCGGCTTGTCGGGCGGAAAAATATCAAGCGTGTTAATGAGTTCGGCGCCTTCATGGACGGATGCGAGGTCGGCCTCGTTCAGCTGGAACGGATAGATACTCACGCCCTCCAGATGCATGGCGAGCATTGTGATTGCGGGCTCCATCTCGACCTCTTTTGAGCCGGCGATGACACCACTGGAATTGCAGCCGATGGTGGTGCCAGCCGGAACAAAGTGCGTGAGGGAGCTTGCGAATTGCGAGGCGTCAAAATCCTCATAATTTTCAGAAACGAACACGATGAGCAGGTCGCAAGAGGCGCCGGCGAGCTCTTTTTTAACTTGGGAAGCCGCTTCAGAGAGCGCCTCGTGCCAATTCTTGTTGCGCGACATCCCTGATGCGAAAATTTTCGTCACGTTCCCCATGTTACGCTTCAGGTCCGGTTTTATCAAACACAAATCCGGTCACTTCGCCTGAAGACGGCAGGACGACTCGCGAGGTGATTTGGCGGCGCTGTTCCGGTGTACAGTCACGGAGCATTTTCACGACAAGTTTCTTTGGAGCCCGTCCTTTGTAGTGCACGCGCGCGACCACTTCCTGTCCAAGATAGCAGCCCTTGAGGTGAGAAACGAGCTCCTCATCGACGCAAAGCACCATCTCCTCGTCAAAATCGATGCCTTGCCAGGGAATTTCGTTCGTCACGCGGAACTGCTTCATCTCCGTCTCGGACACCTCGGCCTTTAAGACAGCGTGGGTAAGCCAAAGACGGCCCGCTCTCTGCGGAATAAAAATATCACCCGCCTCCCCTTCCGCCTCATTATCCAGGTCCCAATACACATAGACCTTTTCCAGCGGTTCCGCTTTCGTGTCGGTGATATAGAGGTACTTGAAAAGGTGAGTCTTCAGCCGCTCCACGAACTTCCGTTCCATGACAGCCCATACCTCATCGTCACTTACTTTATGCTGTTCGAATGCCGCGACGATACGGCCTTTGGTATCGATGAAGGCGCTGTGCGGGGCCTTCACGACATTCGTGCTGTAATCCTTCATGAAGGCAGCGCCCTGGTTATGAAATCGAAGAATGATTTTTTGGTCACAGCGGTAGAGGCGCATGCTAAAATTGTACCATGTCTCTATTCACGAAGATCGTCAAAGGCGAGATCCCCTGTCAGAAGATAGCCGAAGACCCCAATTACTTTGCCTTTCTCGAGATACGGCCCTTGAAGCCAGGCCACACCCTAGTCATCCCCAAGAAAGAGACGGATTATTTTTTCGATTTAAACGATGCGGAAACGGCCGGACTGATGGCCTTCTGTAAAAAGGTCGCTGTGGGGATAAAAAAGGCCGTCTCCTGTGAAAAGGTGGCGGTGGTCGTTTACGGGCTGGCGGTACGCCATGCCCACGTGCATCTTATTCCGGTGGACGGAACACCTGGTGAATTAGATTTCAGAAACCAAAAGGACGCTCGCCCAGAAGACCTCGCGGCGATGGCTCTAAAAATTAGAGCTCTCCTCTAAAGAAGACGCGATTACGCCGAGCTGCCGAACGCCCGTTCGGCCATATACACTTGAGCGACAAGGCGGCCGATGAGTTTCGATACGAGCGGAATGAGCAGCGCTCCGCGAAGAGCGGTTTGCAGGTCGTTCACGTTTACGTTTTTACCGGCAATTTGGCTGTAGAGCTGAGCGGCATGCCCCCAATCTTCCAGTGAGACAAGATCCATGAGCGCCCCGATGGGCGCAAACGCATACACCCCGATAAGATCGTCTTCTTTAGGCGACTCAAGGCGGAAATATTTCTGGGCCTCTCCGTAGAGAGCCTTCGCCTTGTCTAAATAGGAATCGGCCAGAACATAGCTTGTGGGAAGTTTAAGTTGGGTCAGGCCTTCTTTCTTCATGGCTACAAATTGCGCGCGATTTTTTACGCCCAGCGTGACTGCAAGGGACGCTATTCTTTCAGCTTTGCCTTCCTCCTCCGAAACAAAAATCACCTGGGAACCTTTGGCGAGTGCTTGGCTAAAGCGAAGGATGAGATTCTGATAGAAAGCATTGTTGGGAAGGTCCGGGAATCCGTCGACAAGAACGATTTTGGCGGTCGGCTCGGCGCTTGTAAAGACCGGAGCGCCATTGGCCTCATGCAGCTTCAGCGCTTCCTCGGTGATGTCTGTCGCCTGCGCCAATTTATGTCTTTCCACTTCGCGCAGCTTCGTAAGAGCTTGGCTGGACACGTCGTAAGTATATTGCTCGCCGGTTTCCATATTGATGACAACTAGAGAATCGCGTTCGTCTTTTGCGACAGAAAAAATCCGGACATTTGTCATATCCTTCTTCATAAGCGGCAGCTCGCCCTGAAATCCGACGCGAAGAGTGGGACCCAGGTCATGGAAAAACTCGGTTTCCGCGGCCGCCTGCCCTTCGAAGCTCGGCGGATCCGAGCGTAGGAGGGCCAACCGCACGCCGGAGGCATCAGATATCGCGACGGAGGAGGAAGATGGCTCCGGTAATACTTTAATCACGTACTTTCCGGTGTGGAACCCATTCGATTGGAATGTGAGAGACATCGGTGACCCAAGCAAAAAACCTTCGATTATTTTTTTCTGCATACCGACGTCTTCACCCAGCAAACCCAGAGTCGTGCCAATAATATACTCTGGCCCCCATTTCCCGCGTGATACATTGACCTGTTTATCATGGAACAGGCTAGTCAGTCTGTCGGCATCCTCAAGCAAGCGTGTTCGAACTATCACCTGGATATCTTCTGGCCCTTTATTGTGGGAAGCCACATAAGCATTCAAGTCCGCAACAACTTCTTCAGCGGATAATGCCTTGGCCTGGGCCAACCTCGCGCCGGAAGCGGCGCCCTGAATTTCGAGGATTTTTTCGAACGCCTCGGACAAGGTCACCTTCGCAATGATGGGCTGCCGCTCATGGCCCCGTACCGCGTCATACACAGGATAAAGATTTTTTCCCTTTAGGGCAGCTGCCAAAAACTCGCGATATTGTACATAGGGGGGTTCGGTCCCGAGGTCGTTTCTATCCGCAAAGGCTAGCGCCGCGCCGTCCCTCAGGAGGTCCGCCACATCCTGAGACAACGCATTTTCTCGGCGTTCTGCAAGTGTGGCTCCCTTCTTGGCGTGATCCACAAGGTCAGAATCGATATTCCCTTCGGTAGCAAAAAGAACGACCACATCGGCATCTCGTATCTGAGGAATTTTGACATGGGTTAAAAGGGCCTCCAGAGTCAAGGCGGTCGTCCCGCCGATCTTTGGCTCGGTGATTTCCGGAGAGTGCCTCAGATCACTGAAGAGCATCGCCGAAGAGCGGTCCAAGGCGCGTTGGGCATTGACCACCACTCCCGCATCGACAAATCCTTTGGCGACCTTCACGGTTTTCAGGCTTTCGGGGCCATCGACCGCGATCCCGTCCGCATAGATAAACCTTCTCTCCGCGGTGCCATGCCGGAAATTTTGCCATGCTTTGGCCAAATTATTTTTTTCGAGTTTTCCGCTTTTCATGGACCGGACGAAGGCATCCAAATACTTGGCCTGCACCATCACAAAGGCAGTGTTGGGGCGGGCTGTTTTAAGTGCCGCTCCGATCCCGATCGGTCCGCCGGCACCCACCGGAACCAGGATAATGACTCTTTTTTCGGGTCCGATATCCATTTTTTCCAATTGATCGGCTATCTCGAGACCGGCCGAGCCATGACCTAACATGATGTCGTCGCCGCCATGATCCATATACAACACGTGCCCTGCATATTTAGCCATGTAATCTTCTCTCGCCGATAGCGCCCCGGCATAATCCTCATACCCGTCGATCACATTTCCATGCTGAGACGCTTTCACCAGCTGTCTGTATTCCGCAAGGGCTTCTTTCATACCGCGGAGTTTTACCTGAGGCGCTCCCTTTAGGGTAAATACAACCGGTTCGATCCTTCTTATCCTATTGATCATTTCCGGATCGTTCGAGTAACGCTGCAAAAGAGTCCGAACGGCACGTGTAACAGCGTTTATCATCGCGATACCGTGGTTTCCTGTGGATTGCGTCACGATCTTAAGCCCCCTATCCAGGATCCGGTCCCGTTCGGGAGATTCCAAAACGCGTTCGATCGCCCGGATCACCTCATAGGTCACACCGCGAGTCTTAAAAGAGCCTCCGAGCTGCTCTGAATCCGCTTTTAAAAGAACCGTTTTCCCGAGACGCTCGGAAACACCTTCAAGACGGACAAGCGGGGTCCTCTTGATATGACTTTGTAAAACATGTTCGGCGGCGCGAAAGTTATCCAATGTGAACGCTTTGACACGCTTTTCTTCGGGAATCGGGTTGATCCAAAAAATATCCACGGAACGAGGTGAGCCATTCGTGGACGCCAACCGAGCTCCGTAAGGCGCAGTGGGCGTGTTCCGCATGGATTGCCACTCATCGTGCCTCGCGATCGCTTCTAGAAACATCCATGGCTGTAATTTATTAATCTTATTGAATGGCACACCAAAAGCTCCTTTTAATTCGATGCCAAATTCACCAATGCCTCTGGAATCCTTTGAATATTTTATCGAACGGTTTCCTGAAAAATATGCTTCCCCCTCAACGTTTGGAATAGGAATTTCTGTACTTTGGTTCAAGGGTGTATCCTTTAACAACCCCTCCAACTGATCCCCGGCTGCGCTCATCAGCCATTCGAGTTTCTCTGCTTCGCCGGGCCCATTGATCACTTCTTTAAGGGCGTCCAAGATAAGCGGGTTAAAGCGGTCCGGATAAAGACTTGTCTCTAAATACCGCGAGTAATCAACTCCGATTCTTGCATGCGTCTCGACAATTTTTTTTATCGCTCCAAGATACATCCATGGCTCGATACCACCATTAATTTTCTTTAACAAAGTGCTAGGGGGCCAATTAGACCATACATTGATCACGACCTCATCGCCGTGCACCTCATACCCGAACAGAATATCTCGCGCAATCTTCTCTGCTCCGACTGGTTTTTCTATTTTTATTTGAATCCCTTGTCCAGTGGGCGGCGCTTTAATAATTCTTTTCAATTCATTAAGAGATATCGTAAGAAGCCTCTCTTTAAAATTGCGCGGAGAAATCTGTTTAAGGTCGAGTAAGTCTAACTCTTGCTTAATCGTCTTTAAAAACAGAGGGCTAAAATTCCGCACGTTATCCTCCACCTCCAAATAGTGTCTATAGTCGAACGCCAGACGTGCCCCCGGAGCTTGCGTGCCGGTCAACTCAAAATTGGCATAAATCGTCTCCAGTTTTCGCAATAAATACTTTCGTTCGACCAGCGGACCCCGGATTGTATAAGCGTCCCCCGACTCTTGCCTTAATTTTTCAATGAAGGCCCGGATGACTTGGCTCGCTTCCTCTGGATCATGGACTTCCACGAACGGGTAAATAATATCGGTGACGGCGGACAGATTATATATCGGTTTTCGCGACCAATAGTCCGCGGCCAGGCGCATTCGCAATACGCCATCGCCAAAGTCTCTGATGGTGCTGACGGTCAAGGCTTCTTGGAAATAACCTCGGATCCCCCCGGGTATCGCCTCGCCGCTCGGCAGATCCAGCGGCGCATCAAGAAGCCGCTGCATATGTTCTATCGTGACAACTTTAGGGAAATATTTCAGGTGCTTGATCGCGCGCAAATAGAACTCAAACACATGCCTTTTCCCATTAAGGAATGTTCTGCTGTTCATTCTACGTCCGGTTCCAGCGCCATAATACTCTTCGATCTCATCGCGTTCGCTTCGTAAAAGACTATAGGCCTTGTTAAATGTCGTTATGGCATACACTCGCCGGTCTGCTGACTTTTCTATCTCGGGGTCGGTAGAATTCGTATCTCTCATTTTATGTTTTAAAACGCGGAACAAGCGCTGTATCAGGAGATCGATGATCATCTCCATGGACCTTTTATTATCCCTGTCATCCGCCGGCCACGCACGCTCAGCCCATTGAAGGAGCTTTTGGATTCTCCAATCCATCAACCGGTTCGCATCAAATGTAGGCGTGAAGGGTCTCGTCGTTGCCGGCGCGTCATCGTAAAATACAGGCTCACGAGGTATCGTTCCCGCCAACCGGGCGCCGGTGCTTCTCGGCCCGTCGGAGCTTCCGCGGCCCGACGACGAGACCGTTTTGACATATTTCAATACATTTCCCACCGCAAAGAAACCCGCGGAGATAGGCAGCTCTTCGCGTGAATTCCATATATAGCCTAAGCTCGTCTTACGAATGTCCCTCCAAGTTTTTGGCGCCAACCTTGGAATCGATGCGGATTTCTGGCTATTTATATCGCCAAAGGTCTGCTCTAGAATTGAAAATTCCTCGGGATAGAATTCCTTGGCTGTCGATAAGAAAATATTCGGCTGATTTCCAAAATCG
>JANNFA010000062.1:0-2085 GCA_031379345.1 Candidatus Omnitrophota bacterium
TGTTCGAGGCGTACAGCATCGCATCCTTCGGAGAGATGCTTCCATTGGTCCATACTTCAACAATGAGCTTGTCATAATCGGTCATCTGTCCGACACGCGTGTCCTCCACGTGAAAGTTGACCTTCTTGACCGGTGTAAAAAGGGAGTCGATCGCGATCACGCCGATGGGCTGGCCCTCTTTCTTATTGCGGTCAGCGGGAACATACCCGCGGCCCTTTGCGACTTCAAGTTCCATTTTGAATTCAATGTTCTTCGTGAGAGTCGCGATATGCTGATCAGGATTCACGATTTCGATGGTCTCGTCTGTCTTGATATCCTTGCCGGTAACTGCGCCCTTTTTATCCACTTCGATACGGATCGTCTTCGCTGCGCGGGTATGTGAACGGATGACGAGCTTCTTGACGTTCAATACGATCTCCGTGAGATCTTCCTGCACGCCGGGAAGTGTCGCAAATTCGTGCGAAGCGCCTTCAATCTTGATGGACGTAATTGAAGACCCTTCTAACGAGGAAAGCAGGACGCGACGCAGTGAATTGCCGATCGTTACACCGAATCCGCGCTCGAACGGTTCCGCGACAAAGCGGCCGTATGTCTCATTCAGCGAGTCCTCGTCACATTCCAATCTTTTAGGTATTTCAAACGATCTTAATGCGATTCCCATTTTTCTCCCCCTTGATTATTTCGAATAAAGCTCGACGATGAGCTGTTCCTGGATCGGTATCGTGATATCCGTCCGCTCAGGCAGACGTTTTACCGTCGCCTTGAATGTCTGTATGTCCACTTGCAGCCACTCGGCCTTGTCCAGGTCTTTTGTCTGCTCGTGTACTTCCTTAAAACGTTCCTTCATCTTGTCCGAGGCAATGACCTCGATCACATCGTTCAACGCAATCTGGTAGGACGGGATGTTCACCGACTTGCCATTGACAAGCACGTGGCCGTGACCCACGGTCTGACGCGATTGACGACGGGAGTTCATGAACCCCATACGATAGACCGCGTTGTCGAGACGACGTTCCAGATACTGCAAAAGCGTGGCACCTGTAACGCCCTTGGAATGACTCGCCTTCTCATAATAATTGCGAAACTGTTTTTCGAGGACGCCATAGATCCTCTTCACTTTTTGTTTTTCCCGCAGCTGCACCCCATAGTCCGAAAGCTTCTGCTGTCGGCCTTGGCCATGCATTCCGGGCGGCGTCTCTGCGCGTTCCGCGAAGCGTGATTTTTTGCTGATAGAGCTCTTGGGAAAAAGGTCTATTTTCTCGCGCCGGCTCTGTCTCCAAGCCGGTCCTGTGTATCGTGCCATGATTAGACCCTCCTTCTCTTCGGCGGACGGCAACCGTTGTGCGGTATCGGCGTCACATCGCGAATCACACTGATTTGAAGACCAGCAGCCTGAAGCGCACGGATCGCGGATTCGCGGCCTGAGCCGGGACCCTTCACATTGACCTCCACAGTCTTCATGCCGTGCTCAATGGCTTTCTTAGCAGCGCTTTCCGCCGTGACCTGCGCGGCAAATGGTGTTGATTTCTTGGAACCCGAGAAACCAGCCGAACCACAGCTAGCCCAAGAAACAACATTGCCCCCGCGGTCTGCGATTGTCACTATCGTGTTGTTGAAGCTCGCTAAAATATGCGCGACCCCTTCCGTGACGATACGTACGACTTTTTTACGAGATTTAAATTTTTTTGCTTTTGCCACGACTTATCCCTTTCCTTTCCCAGCCGGAGCTGCTGTTGCAGGTTTTGCGGCCGGTGCTTCTTTCTTCCTCTGTCCGCCCACGGTCTTCTTCGGGCCCTTGCGCGTGCGAGCATTGGTGCGTGTCCTTTGTCCGCGTACGGGAAGACTTCTCTTATGTCGACCGCCGCGATACGAACCGATATCCATGAGACGCTTGATATTCATCTGTAATTCGCGACGCAGGTTTCCCTCGACGCGGTAATCTTTCTGGATGATTCCGGCCAAGCGCGAGACCTCTTCCTCGGTCAGGTTCTTGGCACGCACATCCACACTGATGCCGGCGGTCTTACAGATTTTGATCGCCATCGGACGGCCGATTCCATAGATATAGGCCAGCGAAATACCAAT
>JANNFA010000063.1:0-5797 GCA_031379345.1 Candidatus Omnitrophota bacterium
GTGGACGCGATGCCGCAGGGAGGGCGTATCCTGTTTACGACCCGTGTTGAGGGAGAAGAGATCTTGATCGGCATCACGGACACCGGTGGAGGCATGGACGAGCAGACGCGGCAGCGTTGTTTTGAGCCCTTTTATTCAACGAAAGGGAAGTCGGGGACCGGCCTGGGTCTTCCGATGGTTTATGGTGTCGTGCGCCGCCACGGCGGCACCATCGATGTGAAGAGCTCGCCCGGAAAGGGAAGTTCATTTCTGATCAGGCTGCCGATTCGGCGTGCCGAGGCGGGAGAAAAAAAGAATGTAAAATCACCCCCCGCCGTTTTAGAGAAAAAATTACATGTCCTGGTTGTGGACGATGAGCCAACGGTTCGTGCCGTGCTTTCGGAATATTTATCCGGTGACGGCCATTTGGTGGAGACCGCCTGCGATGGTCTCAAGGCTCTGGAGGTCCTGAAAAAAAGTAAATTTGATCTGGTGATCACCGACCGTGCGATGCCCGAGATGAACGGGGATCAGCTGGCTCTTGCCGTTAAAAAATTATACCCCTTGATGCCCTTGGTGATGCTTACCGGATTCGGTGAGTTGATGAAGGCGAGCGGCGAGCATCCCGTGGGTGTGGATCACCTTCTTTCCAAGCCACTCACACTCGACACCTGCCGCGAGACACTCATCAAAGTAAGCGCCTCTTTGCCAGTGGCCCCAAATCAAGCCTTGCCCGGTTGAATGAAGCCGACCCCTTACCCCAGCCTTTCCTTCCCAATAATTAGCATGTATAATCTACATAAGTAGGTAAATGCTTAATCTTAGTAAAAGAACCATATCTTGGGGATGAGCGTTATGGCTCGAGGCAATAGAGTGAGGTTTAGATATTTTATAAGCCTTTGTCTTATGGCCATCATTTTTTCAAGTGGCCAAAAAGTCTGCCTAGCCGTCGGTGGTGTGCAGCCCATTGAATGGACCGATGATCTGTCGAGAGACGACGATACCAAAGCAAAAGCCGTCTACGTCCGAGAGACAGTACAAGCCATCAATAACATCCGAGCCAACTGCGGTTATAGCGCCTACGATTGGGCCGGTAGCACCGTGACGACGGTCGCGTCTGGAGACCTCATCCAAGGTGCCCACATCACCGCTCTTAAAACAGCCATCAGGCAGCTCTACACGGATGCGGGCCTTTCTTCCGCAGGAGTCCCTTTTAGTGGAGCCCCCGGAGCAGAATCCAACACCGTGTGGCTCGATGGATATGGCATCCCCGGCGCTCGAATCACACGTCACGACATGCAGGACATGCGTCTTGCCTTGAACCACATCACCCTCTGTGGCCCTCCTCCACCTCCCGGGATATGCGGCGATGGTGCTATAAACCCCGGCGAACAATGCGACGATTTCAACACGATCAATGGAGACGGCTGTTCTTCGACTTGTCAGAATGAAGTTCTAGGCCCTTGTGGCAATTCCACCTGTTATGCCTGCGATGGATCGGGCGGCTGCATTCAAGACAATGTCAATGGAATCTATCCCGATGCTTCATGTTTCGGGAATTGCAGCGTCTGCGTCCCTGATTGCACTGGTAAAACCTGTGGATCGGATGGGTGTGGTGGTAGCTGTGGAAGCTGTGGCGGATCGGATATCTGTGATGGATTAAACTGTCAACCATGCACTCCAGGCTGCGGGGCTGCCGTTTGTGGAAACGATCAATGCGGCAATAGCTGTGGAACGTGCACGGGTGGATTGATATGCAGCGGGGGGGCTTGTGTCTGCGCCCCCGTCGACGCTACCTTAAGCGGCTGGAGCCTCTGCGACGTTTCTTGCAACCAAACCCGCTCAGTGATCACACCGGCCTCTTGTGGTGGAAGCACAGGAGCTCTATCTCAAGGGTGCTCGGGTGGATTTTGCGCATCGGCCTGTTCGCCCCCAGATTGTAACGACAGCAATTCTTGCACGACCGATAGCTGCCTTATAGGGTCCTGTTCGCATACCAATAACCCTGTCAACGGTGGTTGGTCGGGTTGGGATATTTGCTCCGTCACCTGCGGAGGAGGAACACAAGGAAGAACATGTACTAATCCCGCGCCTTCCTGTGGCGGAAACGTTTGTGCGGGGCCTACCTCCCAAGGTTGCAACCCGCAGGCTTGTGCCGTCACATGTCAATGGAACAGCAAAGCTACTAACTGGGGAGGTCCTTATCCCCATAACACCGGCCAGTGCAACAATTTAGGAGGCGCAGAGGTCACTGGTACTTGCAGCGTCGCCCAAAACGGAATTCAAGCTCAGTGCTGTGACGTTGTTTCTGGAGCTACTGGGTGGGATTGCATTTTGTACAAGTGTGAATGTTCTTGATCCCTTGACCCGAAAATAAGTACGGCTAATGAAAAGGTGTCAGGCCTTGATATTTGACACCCACACCTCTGGCGTTCAATATTACGAAATCCTGCCCTGGCCCTGCCTTGACTTTCCCCTAGGGGGTGGGTATACTTCCCCCATCGGTTTTCGGCGACGACATATCACTCACAACTGAGGAAGGAACACGCATGAAGAATTTGAAATTTACGGTATTGACTATCGCCGGATTTGCGCTCATCATCACCGGCTGCGCAAAAAAGTCCACGGAGCAGGCGAGCATTAGCGGCACTGGTTTTGAGTCGATCTCTTCGACCGAAGAGCTGGCGCAACTGCCCCAGAGCTCGACGGCTAGCCAACAGGCCTCGGTTGAGGTGTTACCTCTCGACCCGTCTCCAATTACACAGGGCGTTCCTCCCATTGCGGGTCCTACGCAGGCCTTTTCTACAGCATCTGCGAGCATCAGCTCAGAGACAACCGCTTCTGGTCTGACGCACGAGCAACAGATCCAGACAGCGCTCAAAAATGCTGGTATCTACCAGGGATCTGTCGATGGCAAGTTGGGCCCTGCGTCCAAACGCGCGATTGCAGCATTTCAGACCGCGCACAGCTTGAAGGCGGACGGGAAAGTCGGTCCAAAAACGTGGGCTGCGCTCGAACCCTATGTTTCTGGTGCACCACAGACGGCGGTTTCAACGCCAAGCGAACAGTAAACTTTTTTACATAGATTTACAAGAACCCCGGGAGATTTTCCCGGGGTTTTTTATCTCTAGACAGTTTTTTATATTTATCATAAGATATTATAAAAGAAAGGCTTAGAAGAATTTGAACGAAGCCGCATCCTCCACCATTTCTCCTACCCTGTTGATTGTGATTTTTGTGGCCATCCTTGTGGCGGTGGGCACGGCTATCGGCTTGAATCGTGCCGCTCACGCCAAGAAAGAAGTCCGCCTAGACACCTCAGAGTCCGGCGATAAGCCCGCTGCAAGTACCTCTATCACAGATGCGCTTCGCGAAAAATTGCAAAAGCTTCCTGTTCGAGGAGCCGATCGTGAGTTGACGATGCAGGCGGTCTCTAAGATCGTCGAGGAAGAGACGGAAACACGACTCAAGGAGGTCAAGCAAGAATACTCGGTCAAATACCAAGTGATGGTTCAGGCCAAGAACAAGGAAGTTGAGACCGTGCGACGCGAGTACAACAAAACAGTCGAAAAGTACGATGAATCACAACGAGATTACAAACGCGTCCAGGTTGAGAAGAAGAACACCGAGGCCGTGGTGAAAAGTATCGCCGAAGGTCTCGTCGTCGTGAACGCAAAAGGTGAGGTTCTGCTTATGAATCCCGCCGCTGAAAAATTGCTCGGTGTCCAAAACGACAAAAAGGTTGGAAAATCCATCACGGACGGTGTCGGTTCCGAATATATGGTGTCTCTCGCACGCGAGGTCGACGGTGCTTCCGGCGAGAAAGTGATCGAATACACTTCGAAGGATGAGAATGTCAAAAAAACGATCCGGCAGTCGAGCGCGGTGATCCAGGACGAGGATGGACGCACCGTTGGCATGGTGAACGTCCTTACGGATATCACGAAACAGAAGGAACTAGATGAGGTCAAGACGCGTTTTGTCTCGAACGTCACCCATGAGCTTCGCACCCCGATGGTCGCCATGTCGAAGGCGCTTGAGATCTTACTCGACAAGAAAGCGCCGCCACTTAATGAGATGCAGCAGAATTTCCTGAATATCGTGCACCGCAATCTGCAGCATTTGTCACGCCTGGTCGAAGACCTGCTCGATATCGCCAAGATAGAATCCGGAAAGATGCGTCTTAAGTTCGCGCCGTCGCGGCTAGACAGGATCGTTTCGGATGCCTGTGAAGCACTCGGCACCTGGGCCAAATCCAAAGACATTTCACTGGAGAAAGATGTCGATAAAAGTTTGCCCGAAATCTCCTTGGATTCTGTTAAAATAACTCAGGTATTGAATAACCTGATCGGCAACGCGATCAAGTTCACTCCGCGCGGTGGGAAGATATTCGTTAGCTGCGGTTGGAACGACGAGCAGACGTTGAAAGCGTCGGTCCGTGATACGGGCGTCGGCATCGCCAAAGAAAATTTGCCGAAACTATTCGGACGATTCGAGCAATTCGGCGACCAGCAGGGCATCAGCGGTACAGGGCTGGGGCTTTGTATCTCAAAAGAGATCATGGAGCGGCACGGCGGTAAGATCTATGCGGAGAGCGAAGAAAAGAAGGGTTCGTCCTTCACCTTCATTTTGCCGATAAAACAACAAGCGTCGATAGGAGCAAACTGATGTCGAAAGAAATAAGCATCCTTTTTGTGGACGACCAACCGGATTTTCTTGAGACGATGCGGTATTGGATGAACAACCGCGGCTATAAGGTGATCACCGCAACCAATGGCCCTGAGGGCATCGACCTTCTTAAGAACACTCCGACGGTTGATATCGTGTTCGCTGATTTTAAGATGGAAGGCATGAATGGTATCGAGATGATCACAAAGATCCGCGAGTTTAACAAGACGATTCCCATCGTGATGGTCACGGCGCACGCCGATGACGCGATGATTCATAAGACCAAGGACCTCAATATTTCTGGTTTTTTTTCCAAGATGGGCGGTTTCGAGGATCTAGAGCAGGTGATTGAGGTTGTGCTGAGAAGCATCAAACGTTCGAAGGCGAATTGAAAAAAGTTCGTCTCTTTTCCGCACTCCTTTTTTTAATATCCCATCTTTTTGTTCTGTCAATTTCTCCCGCTTTTTGTAAGGAAGAGGAGGCCGTCATTGGCCTGGTCGCTCCGTTGACCGGAGACCAGGCCTATATCGGCGTCGGCGTAATGCAGGGCGCGCAGATGGCGGTTGAGGACGCGAATATCAAGGGTCCTATCTTCGGTTCCGTGAAGCTCAAGTTTGAGCCGATGGACGACCAACACAATCCCACGCAGGCAGTCCTTGTCGCCAATAAACTCATCTCTAACCCCGATGTGCTCGGCGTTGTGGGGCATTTCAACTCCAGCTGCACGAAAGCCGCTTCGTCCATCTATCATGAGGGGCGGTTGGCGCAGGTCACTCCAGCCTCTACCAATCCAGATATTTCCAAACAGGGTTTTGATACCTTTTTTCGAGTTTGTCCGACCGATGATGTCCAGGCGCCGGCGGCGGCATCTTTTGTGAAGAACGATCTTGGCTTCTCGCGCGTGGTGGTGTTGGATGATCAGACGACCTACGGCCGGGGGCTTGCCGACCAGTTCGAAAAAAAATTCAAAACACTTGGCGGGGAAGTGCTGCGGCGCGATGGCATCACGCAGGGCGAGAAAGATTTTATGCCTCTTTTGACGAAAATAAAATCGGTGGGTCCGGAGCTTGTCTTTTTTGGAGGGATCTATCCGGAGATGGCCTTGCTCTTGAAGCAGGCAAAAAAAGTGGGGCTCACCGTTCAGTGGATG
>JANNFA010000085.1:0-3366 GCA_031379345.1 Candidatus Omnitrophota bacterium
GATGGAAAGCTCGATCCCGTGATCGGCCGTGACGAAGAAATCGACCGCGTGATGCAGACATTGTCGCGCCGTCGGAAAAACAATCCTGTTTTATTGGGAGAAGCGGGCGTCGGAAAGTCGGCCATCGTGGAGGGTCTCGCGCAAAAGATCATCTCAGGCGACGTGCCCGACATTCTGCGCGGCAAACGTCTTATCACACTCGACTTGGCGCTCATGGTAGCTGGCACGAAATACCGCGGTCAGTTCGAACAGCGAATCAAGGCGGTCATGGACGAAATCAAAAGCACCGAAAATATCATCATGTTCGTGGACGAGCTTCACACCCTGGTTGGCGCCGGCGGTGCTGAGGGGGCGATTGACGCGTCCAATATCCTGAAGCCCGCGCTCGCACGCGGTGAAATCCAGTGCATCGGGGCGACCACGCTCGATGAATACCGTAAATATATTGAGAAGGATGCCGCGCTTGAGCGGCGCTTCCAGACCATCATGGTGGAGCCGCCTTCGGTGGAGGAGACGGTGCTCATCCTGAAGGGACTGCGCGACAAATACGAAGCGCATCACAAGATCAAGATACTCGACTCGGCGCTGGAGGCAGCTGCCAAGTTATCCGACCGCTACATCGCCGGCCGTTTTTTACCGGACAAGGCGATCGACATGCTGGATGAGGCTGGGGCTTTTGCGCGGCTTTCCACGCACATGGCACCGCCCGAGGTGAAGGAACTTGAGAAAAAACTTGAGCTCTTGAAGCACGAAAAAGAAGACACCATCAAGGAGCAGGATTTTGAGAAAGCGGCAGCCTTGCGCGACCAGGAACGAGATTTAAAAAAACAACTCGACAAGGCCAAGAAGGATTGGATCGAGAACCGCAATAAGATCGAACTTCAGATCGGCGAGGAAGAGATCGCCCGCATCATTGCCAAGACGACGGGTATTCCCATCGCCCGCCTGGAAGAAAAAGAGAGCGCGCGTCTTTTGCGTATGGAAGAAGTTTTGAGAGAGAAAGTGGTCGGCCAGGAAGAGGCGATCACATCCATCGCGCATGCCGTGCGACGGTCTCGTGCGGGGCTGAAAGATCCGCGTCGCCCTATCGGCTCATTTATTTTTCTTGGACCCACCGGTGTGGGTAAGACGCTTTTGGCTAAGGCGCTTGCGGAGTTCCTCTTCGGGGATGAGAACGCACTTCTTACGTTCGACATGTCCGAATACATGGAAAAGTTCAACGTCTCGCGCCTCGTCGGAGCCCCCCCGGGCTATGTCGGTTATGAAGAGGGAGGACAGCTCACGGAGCGCGTTCGCCGCCGCCCTTACTGTATCGTGCTGCTGGATGAAATTGAAAAAGCGCATCCAGACGTGTTCAACCTGCTTCTGCAGGCGCTCGAAGAGGGGCGTCTCACGGACTCGCTGGGGCGTAAAGTGGATTTTCGTAATACCATGATCATCATGACTTCGAATCTCGGAGCCGAACAGCTGCGCAAGCAGGGTTCGATCGGCTTTAAGGCCGACGAATCAGCGGTGGATTACAAGGCGATGAAGATCCGCCTGATGGAAGAAGTGAAGAAAGCGTTTAAACCCGAGTTTGTAAACCGTGTGGATGACATCATCGTGTTCCAGCGCCTTTCCCGCGAGAATCTCGAGCTCATCGTCGATATCGAGATCCAGAGTTTCGCCAAGCGTCTGGAAGACAAGGGGATCGAGATCCAACTCGACGCGAAATCGAAAGAGTTCCTCATCAACAAAGGCTTCGACACAGCCTACGGAGCACGTCCTCTGAAGCGTACGATCCAGAAATATCTGGAAGACCCGATCGCGGAGGAGCTGATCTCCAAGCGGATACGTCCCAACGACATCATCTATGTGACGGTCAAGGACGAGGACCATCTGGCGTTTCAGCAAGGAAGCGGTGTACGGAACTCGTAGCCCGCTGTTGAAGCTGGTCGTTGTTCTGGTTGTGCTCGCGGCGGCGATTTTTTTTATCCGGATAAAAAAAGACACGCTGGTTCGTGAAGGCGCAACCTTCCTGCAGACCATGCTTTCGCGCGAGACCAAGCTTGGCATCCACATTGGCAAGATAAGCGGAAGAGTCACCGGCGTCATCCGTTTTGAGGACGTGACGCTGGAGGACCCGGGTCTTCCTGAAGGACTCCGCGTCCTCTTCCGTGCCAAGCGTGTGGAGTTCCGCTACCGCCTTTGGGAATTTCTCACAAAGAATTTCCAAGCCAAGATCATAGTAAATGTCACCGACCCTGAGCTTTATTGGCGTCCGAACATGCAGCACCGGAACGACGCGCCTCCATTTTTTTACGGTCTGCGTGACTTCCTGTTTACGCAGAGGGACAGGTTGAATTTGCATGTGAAGAATCTTACGCTGTTCACCGGCACCGAAGGCCTGGTGTTTCCAAGCATCGGGATGGACTATGAGAATGATCATTTTCGCATCGATGTGCCCTTGCGTCATTTTCAGTTCGGGGAGAACGATATCAACACGGAGCTTAAATGGCGCGGTCATTTTAAATGGGGTCTTCTGAGATCCGGCGATAAGCTGGTGGGTGAAATGTACACCGAAGGCAGTGTCGTCAACACGCAACCGCTGCCTTGGGAATCCCGTTTTAATTATACGCTTACGCGCGACGTGCTGCGGCTGGACAAATCAACGTTTTTAGGCGGTTTTGAGCTCACCGGAGAAGCGCATTTTTCCGATATCGATACGGCGGACCTATCTCTTAGAGCGAAGGAATATCCCATCAAAAATCTTGAGCAGTTTCTAGGACGCGGCGAGTCGAATGCGTACGACGGCCAGCTTTCGATGGAAGCCCGCTTCCGAGGTCCGCTGGATCAGCTTGCTACTGAAGTGAACGCACGGCTGGATGGCGGCCGTATCGGGAACGGGCATTTTCGATCGATGACCTTGCACGCTTCGGGCGTGTATCCGACCCTGACGCTCTCGGACTCGCATTTACTGATGGAAGACGGAACACAAATGCGTTTTGCGGATCAGACGGTCGAGTTTAAGCAGCTATTTAGCACACGCACCTACCGGGCATTGATCACGGGCACTTCGCAGGACAATGTGTCGCTGGGTGATTGGGGTTTTCGACGGCCCATCGACGAGAATCAACAGTCGGAGTTCTTGATGGAGCACTCTCTGGGAGAGCGCGCGCGCGTCCAATTGCGGAAGTACAATGAGACGGAACAGGACAGGCGTGTCTTGGAGCCGGCCGAGCAAAGAGACCGCCAGGACATGGAGGTTGGTTTTGAATTTCATCTCCGACCCGAAGATAAATTAAAGTACACCGTGCGCGAGGACGAACAGTTTGTGGGAGTTGAGAGAAAGATGAGTTTCTGATGCCGTTGCTGCGCGAGAAGTTG
>JANNFA010000093.1:0-2786 GCA_031379345.1 Candidatus Omnitrophota bacterium
ACCCACTGCGCGGCGACCGCGGCATTCTCCTCCGGGCCGCGGACAGGGTTGCCGCGCTCCCTCCGGAGAACGCCGCGTCCGCCGATAATTAGAAGTTAGCCCCGACTTTTCCTGCTACCTTATTCACTAAGTGCCAAACTAAAACGAATCCAATAATAAAGGCACTTAATACGTAAACCAAATTAAATGCGGGCAGATGACTCGCGGCTCCCATGCAAAAGAGCATGGGGAAGGAGAGATACGTGTTGATGCGCGACGTCATCATGGCTCTCTTTGCCAAAGCGGCCATTTCCGGAGGCGCTTCACCTTTTTTCGTCCAGGTGATGAGTTTTTTCTGCGCGGGCCAGATGATGAACCAAACGTTGAACCACATCACGGTACCGAGAAGACCGCCGAGACCGATCCACTGACCCCAAGTCGTCGTGGTGAGTCCTTCCACGAACCCCTGGCCGTTTAATCCAAGCTTCATACCGATATAAAGCCAGCCCGTGATCATGGTAAACATCGCCGCCCAGCGGAACCACCACAGCGCGCGCGGCAGGAGCTGAGGCATGACGATCTTTTTCGTAGGACCGTCGAGGACCTTACCTAGAGGGCCGTTCACAAAATTGAAGAAGTAGAGATGGCCTATCCAGATGATCCCGAATATAAAATGAAACCAGCGCAGTGTGAATAGAATCGTCGTTGTTGCGTCGAGTGATACGACTGTATCAGGCATGAAGTCTCCTTATATATGGATGAACACAAACAAAGCCAGTTTAACAACTGTAACATATGAAAGCAACACGCCGTGCAGCGTCCCGCCTTCTCCTCCGGAGAAGACGGGACGCTGCACTCGTGTATGTTAAGATAATTCATGCAAATTTCGTGTAAGGATTTCAATCTTGGCGCGACTCTTGAGTCCGGACAGGTGTTCGGTTTCACAAAAAATGGGGACACATACGAAGGGCGGATCGCTGGAAAGCCGGTGAAGCTGCGCCAGGCGGCCGATGTTATCTATTCGACAGCCGCCGCTGGGATGATTCGTAACTATTTCGACCTCGCCCGCGATCTAACCTCTTTATTCGCTCTTCTAGAATCTGAATCCGGGCTTGCGAAGACGCTTCCGGTATTCCGCGGTCTGCGTATCATTCGCCAGGACGCCTGGGAAGCGCTCGCTTGTTTTATCATCTCCTCCAACAACAACGTGAAACGTATCCAGGGGATATGGAAGGGTTTGTCTGTCTATTATTGCGAAGGGAACGGATTTCCTTCGCCGACCCAGATCTCAAAAAGTCATGAACGCACGTTGCGACAACTTGGGCTTGGCTATCGCGCACCGTTTCTACTGCGAACGGCTCAGTTTCTTTCCACGAACCCGCAATACCTGGATGCAGTCAGGGAAGAGGACTACGAAGGGGCTCTGGCTCGGGTCCTGGCGTTTCCGGGTATCGGCCCGAAAGTTGCCGACTGCGCGCTTCTGTACGGTTTTCAACGGCTCGATGCATTTCCCGTGGATGTGTGGATACTCCGCGCGATGCGAAAACTTTATTTTCGGAACCGCAGCGTGAGCGAGGAGAGAGTGCATGCGTTCGGACAGAAACGCTGGGGCGCGATGGCCGGATACGTGCAGCAATATCTGTTTCACGGCGCGCGCACTGGAGTGATATACTGAAAAACTGAAAAAAATGGGCGACTACCTCTCTAACATTCAGGCTCTTTATTCGGCGTTCACGCAGAAGGCGGATGTTCTCCGCAAAAAGCTGGGCCGCCCTCTCACACTCACCGAAAAAATCCTTGCCGCGCACTGCGAAGACATTGAGACGCAGGAATTCGTCCGCGGAGTCAGCTATCTTTCGCTGAGGCCTGACCGCGTCGCGATGCAGGACGCGACCGCGCAGATGGCCGTGCTTCAGTTCACGCTCGCCCAGCGCGATGCGGTGGCGGTGCCGACCACCGTGCATTGCGACCATCTTATCCTCGCGCGCACCGGAGCGAACGCCGACATGAAGAATGCGTTCGAGGTCAACCGCGAAGTCTATGATTTCTTGCGCAGCGCTTCTAAACGTTATGGCATGGGTTTTTGGGAGCCGGGTGCCGGCATCATCCATCAGGTTGTTCTCGAGAACTATGCTTTTCCGGGCGGGCTTATGATCGGCACTGATTCGCATACGCCGAATGCCGGCGGCCTCGGGATGCTCGCCATCGGCGTCGGCGGCGCGGACGCGGCGGATGTGATGGCCGGTCTTCCTTGGGAAGTGAAATGTCCCAAGCTTATCGGCGTCCATTTAAAAGGAAAGCTGAGCGGCTGGGCCTCCTCGAAGGATGTCATCCTAAAACTTTGCCAGCTTTTGACCGTGAAAGGCGGCACGGATAAGATCGTTGAATATTTCGGGCCAGGCACTGCTTCCATCAGCTGTACCGGCAAAGGGACCATCACGAATATGGGCGCGGAACTCGGTGCCACGACCTCCGTGTTTCCTTATGATGCGCGCATGGGAGCTTTTCTCAGACTTACGGGCGGGCGCAGTCATATTGCGGCACT
Source organism: Candidatus Omnitrophota bacterium (assembly GCA_031379345.1). Taxonomy (GTDB): domain Bacteria; phylum Omnitrophota; class Gorgyraeia; order 2-02-FULL-51-18; family 2-02-FULL-51-18; genus JAHFFM01. The sequence goes on from JANNFA010000093.1 coordinate 2,525, forward strand.
CGCCGAGGCGAACCTGGGCTACCTTTGCGCGGACCCGGAAGTCGAAAAGGATCCCAAGAAGTACTACGACGAGGTCATTGAGATCGACCTTTCGACCCTCGAGCCCCATGTCACGGGGCCGCACACACCGGATCTTGCGCGCACCGTTTCCCAATTTTCCAAGGATGTGAAAGAAAAAGGTTATCCGCCGGAACTACGCGCTGCGCTTATCGGAAGCTGCACGAATTCTTCCTATGAGGATATCGGACGCGCTGCTCACGTG
>JANNFA010000099.1:0-2519 GCA_031379345.1 Candidatus Omnitrophota bacterium
GCCTTCTGAAGAATGCTCTCGACCCCCCCGACAGGCGTCGCGGGCTCGGCGGTCGGAATTTCTTGGAATATGACGGGCTTCCCGGTCTTTTGAAGGAATAAATCGAGACCCTTTCGCTGTTCCTCACCCAATCCATAAAAAAGACGACGGAAGTAGGCGGTGACGGTCTGCTCGGAGAGCCCGGTGCGGGAAATCGCCGCAGCACGCACTTCATCTAGATGCGACAATCCCCAGTCCCGGGAAGCTAGAAGCGCCCGATAGATTTCTTTTACGGCTTCGGGCTCTTTGTCCCAGACCTCACGACGCACGGCCCAAAGTGCGAACACGAACGGCAGGCCGGTCCACTGCCGCCACGCCTCGGCCAGATCCCAAATATGTAATTTTTCAGTCGCGGCACGCTCTTTCCAGGCAAGCGCTTCGTCCCCGATCACAAGGATGGCGTCAAATCCCTTCGGCCAGGCGCGCTGCATCTCTTTTTTTTCAAACCGTACATTGCTAAAGCCCAGACGCTCTTTCAAAAGCACCTGAAGCAGGGCAGGCGTCGTGCGTCCTTTTACGGTCACAGCGATCAGGCCGTCTTTCAGATCTTCGATGGGTTTGCGCGAAAGAAGCAGCACGCTGTCGACCGCACTGCCTGAGCTGATGGAAAGATCCGGCAAAAGGTACAACGCATCGGCATTCTCCGCAAAAAAAAGCGCGGAGACGGGACTCACATCAAGATCGCCGCGCAAAATCATTTCATTCAACCGCGTGGGGGTGTCCGCGAGAATGTCCGCGTTGTGCCGGATACGTCCAGACAAAAGCCCTAGGTCCACCGGCAAAGAGTTCGTGAACGCGATAGAACCCAGCTTGAGCCTCATTTGGCCACCAAGGATTCTTTGCGGATCTGGGTGTAGGTGCTGTTCACTTCCACCGGCTCATGGCCGCAGACACGGATAAGCCCGACAAGCTCATCGAAAGTGAATCCTTTGGAAATGGACCCCGCTTCTTTAGCGATGATCTCATCAAAATTAGTGCCGCCAAGATCATCCACTCCATAATCCATGGCGACATGGATAAATTTCTCGTCCACATAGTTCCAAAGCTGGCGGATATGCTGAAAATTATCGAGCATGAGCCGGGCGGTGGCGAGCACCTGGACGTCGGTGACGCCGCTGGTGCGAGGCAGATGCGAAAGCTCATTGTTCTCAGGCTGGAAAGCGAGCGGGACGAAGGCAAGGAAGCCCCCCGTTTCGTCCTGCGTCTCGCGCAGACGCATCATGTGGTCTACTCGCTCTTCCGGAGTCTCCACGTGGCCGTAAAGCATGGTCGCATTGGAACGAAGGCCCCGGCGGTGCACCATTTTATGGACATCGAGCCAGCGCGTCGCGCTTATCTTCGGCGCGCAGATAAGTGCGCGAGCACGTTCAGAGAAAATCTCTGCGCCGCCGCCCGGCACGCCGCCCAAACCCGCCGTGATAAGCCGGTCGATGACTTCTTCCGCCGATATCTTTTCAAGGCGCGCATAAAAATCAAGCTCGACCGCGGTAAATGCCTGGATCAACACTCCGGGACAGCTGGATTTAATACGACGGAGCATTTCTTCGTAATAGGAAAGTTTTAGTTCGGGGTCGAGTCCGCCCACGATATGCACTTCCCAGACGCCGTGCTGGGCGGCATTCTTCACGCGCCGTTCGATCTCGTCCACGGATAGCGCGTAAGCGCCGGGATCCTTTTTTTTCTTAGCGAAGGCGCAAAACTTGCATTCAAGAACACAGATATTCGAGTGATTGACGTTGATGGAGTGCGTAAAATGGACCTTGTTTCCATGGAGGCGCTTTTTGACAAAATCCCCCATCGCGCCCAGCTCAACCAGGTTCTTGGAGCGGATAAGACGGTTCCCGTCTTCTTGAGAAAGACGTGTCCCGGCCTTTACCTTGTCAAAAATATCTCTGAATTCGCGGACTGTTTCCATAGTTATTCGGCGCTAGAATCCTCTCGCCAACGTTTAAATAGTTTATGCTTTATTTTTAAAATATCAAGCACTCTTCCAGCCGTAAAGTCTACCATCTCATTGACATTCTTGGGGTTATGATAGAAGGCGGTCGTGGCCGGCACGATGAAAGCGCCCACCTGCGAGAGTTTCAGCAAATTCTCAAGGTGGATGGTGCTGAGAGGACTTTCCCGCGGCACCAGGATGAGCATCCTTCGCTCCTTGAGAGACACGCTCGCGGCCCGGTGAATGAGGTTCATATTGACGCCGGTGGCGATGCAGGCGGCCGTGGACATACTGCAGGGAGCCACCACCATCGCGTCAATGGCGGAGGAGCCGCTGGAAATCCTGGCCGCAAAATCATCGGCGGGTGCGACTTCGAGTTTTTTTGGATTTCCGAAATGCTTCAAAAAGTTTTTTCGGATATCGACTTGGTTTCGGCCCAGTAGCAATCCCATCTCCTCGGCAAACACCGTCACCGCGCTTGGACTCAGGATGGCGTGCACCTCGTTGCCCGTGTCCAAAAGAGCCTTCACGAGCCTTTCGC
>JANNFA010000116.1:0-2572 GCA_031379345.1 Candidatus Omnitrophota bacterium
CGCGGCCGTCGGCGAATCTATCGGAGTCACGCTGGACGATCCCGTGTTTGCCGAGCGCGGCGAGATGATTGTGCATGCGGCCTCCGCGCCACAGCTGGGAACAAGTTTTGTCGCCAATATCTTCTGGATGGGAAGTGAGCATCTGGAGCGCGGCGCGAAATACACCCTTAAAATAACTACCGAAGAGGTGGAATGCATCGTCGAATCGATCCTCAAGGTTGTGAACTCCTCGACGCTGGAAGAAGTCGCCGGTTCTACGAAAGTAGTCGCCAAGAATGAGGTCGCCGAACTCATTCTTAGAACCAAAAAGCCGGTAGCTTTTGACGTTTTTGACGAGATCACGACCACGGGACGCTTTGTGCTGGCAGCAAAACAGCAGATACTGGGCGGCGGCATCATTCTTAAAAAAGTGGAGCACTTCAGCGCTATATGAACCTAGACCTTATCCAGCTGAATAAGGATTTTGAGAAAAACTCAGCTGTTTCTCTGTTGCAGTGGGCACTCAGGACTTTCGGAAAAAAAATTGCGCTCGCTTCTTCTTTCGGCGCGGAGGACGTGGTAATCATCGACCTTCTGATGAAGCTTTCTCCGGATGTGCGCATCTTCACGCTCGACACGGGCCGACTGAACGAAGAGACCTATGAAGTGATGGAGGCCATCCGGCGGAAATACAATATCCGCATCGAGTCTTATTTCCCAAAAGCGGAAGCCGTTGAGAGTCTGGAGAATCAAAAAGGATTTTATTCTTTCCGCGATTCTATTGCCAACCGCAAGGAGTGTTGTGGTCTCCGAAAGGTGGAGCCGCTTTTGCGCGCTCTGCGGGATACCGATGCCTGGATCACCGGCCTCCGCCGTTTACAAGGCGTGACGCGCGTTGATGTGCGCAAGATCGAGTTGGACGACGCCCACCCGGGGCTCTATAAGATAAACCCGATCGCGGACTGGACTCAAGAGGACGTGCAGGGCTACATTAAAAAGAACCAAGTGCCCTACAATCGTCTACATGACGCGGGTTATCCGTCGATCGGCTGCGCGCCTTGCACGCGTGCGGTCAAACCCGGCGAGGATATCCGGGCGGGGCGTTGGTGGTGGGAGAGTCCAGAGCATAAGGAGTGCGGTCTCCACCAGAAACCAAAATGATCTCGATTCCGAAAAAGGTGTACGATGAGATGATCGCCCACGCGAAGGCCGGCTATCCGAATGAGGCTTGCGGGTTACTCGCGGGCTCTCTAGGGCGCGCGGACGTGTTCTATCCGATGAGGAACATGGATAACTCGGCGGTCAGTTATTTCATGGACCCGAAAGAGCAGCTTATGATATTCAAGAAGATGCGTGAGACGGCGCTTGAGATGCGTGGCATTTTTCATTCACATGTGGCCAGCGAAGCCTATCCTTCGCAGAAGGACGTGCGTCTCGCCTTCTACCCGGATGTGAGTTATCTTATCGTCTCGCTTTCGGAGACGGAAAAACCGGCACTGCGTTCGTTCCGTGTATTCGATGAGAAAGTGACCGAGGAAAAGATACAAATTTTATGACCATCAAGATCCAGCTGAACGGCAAGGTGCAGGAAATCGACGCCAAGATGACGGTGTCGGATCTTCTTTTGAAATGGAAGGTACGGCCCGAGCTCGTGACCGTCGAGGTGAACGAGAATATTCTCCAAAAACTGGATTATGACGGGACCGAGATCAAGCAGAACGACAACATCGAGTTCGTATTCTACATGGGCGGGGGGAAATCATGAGCCAAGTCGTGGACAGCATTCTGGATCTGATAGGCAACACGCCGATGGTAAAGCTTCGGAAAGTACCTGAAAAAGGTTCTGCCGACGTGTTCGCGAAGCTCGAGATGTTCAATCCGGGCGGAAGCGTGAAGGACCGTATCGCACTCAACATGGTCGAGCAGGCCGAGAAGAAGGGTCTTTTGCGGCCGGGTTCTCTCATCGTGGAACCCACGAGCGGAAATACCGGCATAGGACTCGCCATCGTAGGCCGTGTGAAGGGATATAAAGTCATTCTCGCGATGCCTGAAGGCACAAGCCAGGAACGCATTCAGATCCTGCAGAGCTTCGGCGCCGAGGTGGTACTGACTCCGGCGAAAGAAGGGATGACGGGGGCGGTCGAGAAAGCCCGCGAACTTGTGGCAGGGCAGAAGGATGCTTTTATGCCTCAACAGTTCACGAATCCCGACAATCCTGCGATGCACCGGAAGACCACCGCTAAAGAAATTTTGAAGGACACGGCCGGTAATGTCGACGCGTTTGTGTGTGGTGTCGGAACCGGCGGCACGATCACTGGGGTGGCCGAAGTTTTAAAAAAACATAATACCAAGATCAGGATCATTGCAGTCGAGCCGAAGAACTCGGCCGTCCTCTCGGGTGGAAAACCGGGGCCGCACATGATCCAGGGCATTGGCGCGGGTTTTGTCCCGGAAGTTCTCGACCGCTCATTGATAGACGAGATCCTGACGGTAGACGACCAGGAGTCCTATCAGATGGCCAAACGGCTTTCGCGTGAGGAAGGTATTTTTGCGGGCCTCTCTTGCGGCGCGGCCTGCGTGGCCGCGTTGAAAG
>JANNFA010000147.1:0-2106 GCA_031379345.1 Candidatus Omnitrophota bacterium
TTCAAAATTAACGAGCTTCCTGTTGTGAAGCGTCCCCGTCCGGGACATGCGGACCTAGTGGGCGTGCTGAAATATGGTCGCGAAGATGCGCGCGATATCCTCGAGCGCGCCAGCGCGCGCGAGACGGCCGCCCCCGTGGCGGTCGGCGCCGTTTGCCGTGCTTTTCTCAAGGAATTCGGTATCGAGCTTGTGAGCCACGTTGTTTGTATCGGCGGTGTCACGGCAGAGACGGAGGGTCTTGATTTCGAAGCCATTAAAAAAGCGGCGCTCCACTCCCCGATGCACTGCGCCGACAAAGCGGCTGAGAAAAAGATGATGGCGCGCGTTGACGAGGCGCAAAAGAAAAAAGACACCATTGGCGGCATTTTTGAGGTGGTGGTCACGGGGATTCCCGTCGGGCTTGGAAGCTTCGTCCACTACGACCGGCGTTTGACCGCGAAGCTTGCCGCGACGCTCATGTCTATACAGGCGGTGAAGGGCGTGGAGATCGGCATGGGCTTTGGCGTGTCGCGTGCTCTGGGATGCGAAGTGCATGACGAGATATATCATGACGCAAAAAAAGGTTTCTACCGAAAAACCAACCACGCGGGCGGTTTTGAAGGCGGAGTGACCAACGGCGAAGACATCGTTCTTCGGGCAGCCACAAAACCTTATGCGACGCTGATGAGTCCGATGCAGTCGGTGAATATTGAATCCAAGGCGAAGGAAAGCGCCACGGTAGAGCGTTCGGATGTGACGGCCGTGCCGGCCTGCGGAGTGGTGGGCGAGGCGATGGTCGCATTCGAGCTCGCGAACGCGATGCTTGAAAAGTTCGGCGGCGACAGCCTGAAAGAAACAAAACGTAACTTTGAAGGCTACAAAAAGCAGCTCGAAGATTTTTGAGGATGACGGAGAAAAATCTCGTCCTCATCGGATTCATGGGCACCGGCAAATCGTCGGTAGGCAAGGCGTTGGCTAAAAAAACAGGCCGCACGCTGGTGGATGTGGACCAGCGTATCGAGGAAAGAGAAAAAAGACGTATCGCGGACATATTTGAAAAAGACGGCGAGGCTGTCTTCCGGCGCATGGAAAAAGACGCCATCCGTGAAGCGGTGAAGGGGACTGGACTTATTATCACCACGGGCGGCGGCGCCGTTCTCGACGCGGAGAACCTTTCTGCGCTCAAGGCAAATGGGTTTCTCGTCGCTTTGGAGGCGAGCCCAGAGACGATATTCCAACGCGTAAAAGACTCCAGGCATCGCCCCCTTCTGCACTCGAACGATGTGCCGGGAGAGATACGGCGATTATTAGAAGCACGGCGTCCCTACTACGAGAAAGCAGACCTTAAATTTGTCACGGACGGAAAGAGCGCTTCCCAGGTCGCAGAGGAAATCGCCACAAAATTGTATGGCAGCGAGGAACTTGAGTTTGGAAAGGACCGGTTTTGAACGTCACTGAAAAACTGAGGCAGATCCTTTCGCTACGCATGCTCAAGAACATGGGCGGCAAGGCATTTCAGAACGGTCTCACGGTTTTTGGTTCTATCGAGGGTATCTTAGGCGCCAAAACCAAGGATTGGAAGCAAGTGGAAGTACTGGGACGACTGGACCATGCGCCCTTGTCCGATAAGGGGCATTGGAATGCCGTGGATAAAGAGATCGAGTTCGCCGCAGCAAGTAAAGTCAGCATCGTGACATTTTTTGATGAAAATTATCCGGCGCTTTTGAAAGAGATATACGACCCGCCCATCCTGCTTTACGTTCAAGGCAAGCTTCCAAAAAACTCTGACACATGCCTGGCGGTGATCGGTTCGAGGGAAGCGAGTCTGCATGGGCTGGAGATGGCGAAGATCATGGGGCGTGACTTGGCCGCAGCGGGCGCGGTGGTCGTGAGCGGCCTAGCGCGCGGGATCGACAGCGCTGCGCATCGCGGGGCTCTTGAGGCGGACGGCCGGACGCTCGGTGTCCTGGGATGCGGACTTTCGCGCATGTATCCCCCGGAGAATAAAAAATTAGCGGAGGAGATCACGAAGAAGGGTGCATTGATCAGCGAGTTCTTAATGAAGGAAGGGCCCAAGCTCCATCATTTTCCCATGCGTAATCGTATCATCAGCGGAATGTCACGTGG
>JANNFA010000173.1:0-6297 GCA_031379345.1 Candidatus Omnitrophota bacterium
CGAACAAACTTAGGCATTTAATTCTCCTTGTTGAATTAGTAGCTTGCGATAACAGAGTTCGGATGCTCGCCGGTGAGGTCTATCATGCGGCGAAGCGTGATTTCCGCGCGGGCGCGGATGTCTTCGGGAATCTCGATTTTATGCTCAAGCGTTTCCAACGCATGCGCCACCCAGCCCAGCGTCGTCATCTTCATGGTCTGGCAGACAAACTGCTCCGTGGGCATGACAAAACGTTTTGTTGGATGAAGTTTTTTTAAATTGTGGACCATGCCAACCTCGGTCCCGATGATGAACGTGTCGGCTTCGGACTTAGAGATATAGGCCGAAAAACCGCTCGTCGAACAAACGTGGTCCGCGATGTCGATCACGTCCGGCGGACATTCGGGGTGTGCAATGAATTTAGAGTTGGGATATTTTTCTTTCATACCAAGCACGTCCTCGGTCGTCACGCGAATATGCGTGGTGCAAAAACCCTGCCAAAGAATGATCTTTTTTTCCGGACAGAAACGCTGGACGTAATGTCCAAGGTTCTTGTCGGGGACGAAGATGACTTGTTTATTCGGAAGCGATTTCACGACCTGGATAGCGTTCGCGGAAGTGCAAGCAATATCCGACTCCGCCTTGATAGCCGCGGAACTATTCACATAACACACCACCGCAGCGTCAGGGTACTCTGCCCTTTTCGCGCGTAGCCTCTCCGGCGTCACCATGAGCGCCATCGGGCAATCCGCCTCGATGACCGGAAGAATCACCGTCGCCTTCGGGTTCAGGATCTTTGCGCTCTCGGCCATAAAATCCACGCCGCAGAAAACGATGACGTCATAACCCAGGCCAATGGTCGCCTTGGAAAGCGCCAGGGAATCGCCAAGAATGTCGGCGATGTCCTGGACCTCGCTGTTCTGGTAATTGTGCGCCACGATGTAAGCGTTGCGTTCTTTTTTTAGACGTAGCACTTTCTCGCGGAGGCGCGCTTTCACCTCTTTCGAGTTGGCTTTCTCTAGTATCTCTAGCTCGTTTGCGGACATCTTTTTATTATACCTGAACCACTTCCCGAATCTCAGGAATGAGTGACTTCAAACGATTCTCCACGCCCATCTTCAGTGTGAGCGTCGAGCTCGGACAGGAACTGCAGGAGCCCTGCAGATGCAAGGTCACGATCCCATTCTCATACCCATAGAAAGTAATGTCGCCCCCGTCCATCGCCACCGCAGGCCGTATCTCGGCGTCGAGAATTTCCTTGATGCGCTTTTCAATCTCACCATTGGCCGCATGGTGCTCGGCAGGCGCGTTCGTGGCCGCATAATCCGCCGGCAAAAGTGATTTACCGGACGCGAGAAGCTCCTTTAACGTTTTAATGATAGGCTCAGCCAACGTATTCCAGCTGGCCTCCGGCCGCTTCGTCACGGTGACAAAATTTGGCCCGGCCATGATCCCAAGAACGTTCTCGATCCCAAAAAGGGTCTCCGCCAAGAGCACCCCCTTCGATTTCACCGGGTCTGTAAAATTCACAGAGCCGGACTCGATCAAAGTACGACCAAGATTGAACTTCAAGGTGTTCGGATTCGGTGTTATTTCCGCTGTGATATTAGGGCTTTCCATAAGTGCCTCCGTTATTCAGTTGAAATCGGTTGTTCTTTACCCTTCAAAGCCTCTTCGAGCGCACGCCATGCCAACGTGGCGCACTTCACGCGAATAGGGAAATTCCGCACCCCCTCGAAAAACTTTAGTTTTCCGACGCCCTCACGATGCAATGGAGCCTCCGCTTCACCTGTGAGAAGCGAGACAAAATGACCGATCAATGTCCCGGCCTCCTTCGCGCTTTTGCCTTCCGCCGCCTGCGTCATCATCGAAGCGCTGGCTTTGGAAATCGCACAGCCATCGCCTTCAAAAGAGACCTTTTCGATTTTTCCGTCAACGCCCTTCAGGATATAGATATCAAAATGGTCGCCGCAAAGAGGATTCACACCATGGGCGACCGCGCTCGCGTTTTCCATTTTTTTGAAATTACGCGGATTCCGGTTATGGTCCAGGATAACTTCTTGGTACAACTCGCTCAGCTTCACTTCCTGTCCGACGCCGCTCATTTGAATATCTTCCGGACTGCCCGAATACCGTCCACAAGCACGTCAATCTCTGATTCCGTATTATAAAATGCGAAAGAGGCGCGCGTGGTCGCCGGAACGCCGAAGCGCTTCATCGTGGGCTGGGCGCAATGGTGACCGGCCCTTACCGCGATCCCTTCCTCATTCAGCACCGTCCCCACATCATGCGGATGGATCCCGTCCAAAACAAAGGAAACAAGGCTCGCCTTTTGGGCCGCCTGGCCAATGATCGTCAAACCCTTTACCTCCGAAAGCAATTCCGTCGCGACTTCGAGCAGATGATGCTCATGATGCGCGATGGCTTCCAGTCCGATACCGTTCAAATAGTCGATGGCTTCGCCCAATCCGATGATCTCCGCGATAGCCGGAGTGCCGGCTTCGAACTTCGTAGGTGGTTTTGCATAAGTTGTTTTTTCGAAAGCGACCGATTCGATCATGTCGCCACCGGACTGATAAGGGTCCATGGATTCGAGATGTTTTATCTTTCCGTAAAGCGCGCCGATACCCGTGGGTCCATAGATTTTATGTCCCGAAAAACAAAAGAAATCGCAGTTCAGGGCCCGCACGTCAATCATCCGATGCGGTGACGACTGCGCGCCGTCCACGAGGACGACCGCGCCCACCTTATGCGCGAGCCGCGCAATCTCCGCGACAGGGTTGAGAGTCCCAAGAGCGTTTGAGACGTGCGTGATAGCGACCAGCCGCGTCCTGGGCCCCAAAAGTTTGTTCTGGAAGGCCGCCATGTCCAGTTCGCCACGATCGTTTACGGGGATGACTCGCAGTCTCGCGTTCTTTTCGAGGCAAAGCCTCTGCCAAGGAACGATATTCGAGTGGTGTTCCATCTCGGAAACCAGGATCTCATCCCCTTCTCGGACATATTTTCCATACGAAGACGCCACAAGATTGATGGCTTCGGTCGCTCCACGCACAAAAATAATCTCGGAGGTGTTCTCCGCGTTCAGAAAAACACGGCATTTTTCGCGCGCTTCCTCTACGAAACGAGTCGCTTCCTGGCTCAGCGTGTAAACGCCTCTATGGATATTCGCGTACTCGCTAGAATAGAAACGGTTCATACGCTCTATCACGGACAAAGGCTTCTGCGTGCTGGCGGCATTGTCGAGATACACAAGAGTGCGGCCGTTCATGGGCTTGCCCAGAACGGGAAAATCACACCTAATTTTTTGCACGTCCAATGTCTTCATGCTGCGAGTTCCGCGATCTTTAATTTCAGGAGCTCCACAAGCTCCGCCTTGAGCGGAATCTCCGGCACATCCTCAAGAGCCTCCATGGCGAAACCTTCGGTAAGCACAAGCCGTGCGTCCGTTTCCGCGATGCCGCGGCTTCTGAGATAAAAAAGCTCTTCCTTCCGCAATTCTCCGGTCGCCGAACCATGCGCGCAAGCCACGTCATCTGCATGGATACTCAATTCCGGACGGGACGTCGCAACCGCATCCTTTGACAGGAGCAGGTTCTTGTTTAATTGTTTCGAATCGGTCTTGTCCGCTCCTTTGGCGACTTGCACGAGACTTTCAAACGCCGAACGCGCATGGCCGGACAAGACGCTCTTATAAAACTGCCGGCTCGCACAGTGCCCCACCGCATGGTCCGCCGTCACGCGATGCACGACATTGGTGGATTCTCCCAATAAAGATAGCCCATGCACCGAAGCAAAGCCATGCGGCTCAAGAAACTTCACGTCATGAGCGATGCAAGCCGGACCGCCCGAGGCAAATGTCCAGACATTGAGGCTCGCGTGTTTCTTCAAGAGATATTTATTGATGCTTGAAAGTGCTTTGTCTCGTTTTTGGCGCTCAAGATGAAAAACATCCATGAATGCCCCGGCTCCGAGCTCGAACGTGGCCTCCAACCCCGCCTCAAGCTCATAATCCAACACAAGACGGACGCGGGAGGTCGCCCCAGTCACAACGCGAAGCTTGGCATTCTTCGCCCTCACCCCGATGGGAATCAGGAGGTCAAACATGCCTCTTTCCGGCACCGTAAGCGTCGCGCCCTCGGCAGTCTCTTCTAGTTGGATGCCTTGGGGTAGGCTGCTATCAATGCGAAATCCACTCATAACCCTTTTTCTCCAGTTCCAGCGCGAGGCTGGCCGGCCCTGATTTTACGATACGGCCGTTCGATAAAATGTGCACGACATCGGGTTTCACATAATCCAGAAGCCTCTGGTAGTGCGTGATAAGTATCATCGCATTGTCGGGGCGCCGCAACTTGTTGATGCCCGCGGCCACCTCACGCAAGGCGTCGATGTCTAGACCCGAATCAGTCTCATCAAGAACGGCTAATAAGGGATCAAGCACGGCCATCTGCATGATCTCATTGCGCTTTTTCTCACCGCCGGAGAACCCGTGATTCACCGAACGCCGAATGAAGTCCTCTTTCATGTCGACGACTTTTATTTTTTCAAGAAGGAATTCTTCGAACTCCAGAGGATCCACCTCAGATTTCCCATCGTGTTTGCGCTTGGAATTGTAAGCCATGCGCAGAAAAGCCGCGTTCGAGACCCCGGCGATTTCCACCGGATACTGAAATGCGAGAAAAACCCCACGAAGCGCGCGTTCTTCCGGAGGAAGTGCCAAAAGATTCTGGCCTTTGTACAGGACCGTGCCCTTTGTCACCTCATAATGCGCATCACCCGCCAGAACCTTCGCGAGCGTACTTTTCCCGGAACCGTTGGGGCCCATGATGGCATGCACTTCCCCTGCACGCACCATCATGTGAAAATCCTTCAAAATTGTTTTGCCTTCGATGCCTGCATCCAACCCGTGGATTTGCAGGATCGGAACCCCGTTCTTCATCCGACACTCCCTTCCAGTTTTAAGCCTAAAAGTTTCGTCGCTTCGACGGCAAACTCGCCCGGTAGCTCGCGGAACACGTCCTTACAAAAACCGTTCAGAATAGCGCCCATGGCGTCTTCCGTGGAAACTCCGCGCTGGCGGAAATAAAAAAGCTGGTCGTCTGAAATACGTGAGGTCGTGGCCTCGTGCTCGCATTGGGCGCTCAGATTTTCCACATTCACCACCGGGAACGTGTTCGCACTGCAATCGGGCCCGACCAAAAGCGAGTCGCATTGCGTAAAATTGCGCGCGTTCTCCGCACTGCGTTTCACCGTGACGGAACCCCGATAATTATTGTTCGAATGCCCGGCGGAGATTCCTTTGGAAACAATACGGCTCTTCGTATTTTTTCCGATATGGGTCATTTTAGATCCAGTGTCGGCCTGCTGAAAATGGTTCGTCAACGCGACAGAATAAAATTCACCCACAGAGCCATCGCCCAAAAGGACGCAGCTGGGATACTTCCAGGTGATGGCTGAACCGGTCTCAACCTGCGTCCACGATATCTTGGAGTTTTTCCCGCGGCAAAGTCCGCGTTTGGTCACAAAATTAAAGATGCCCCCCTTGCCGGTCTTGGGGTCACCGGCATACCAGTTTTGCACGGTCGAATACTTTATTTCGGCATCATCGAGCGTCACGAGCTCGACCACGGCCGCGTGGAGCTGGTTCGTGTCAAATTTAGGGGCTGTGCAGCCTTCGAGATAGCTGACATGCGCACCCTCCTCCGCGATGATAAGCGTCCGCTCAAATTGACCGGAGCCCTCAGTATTGATGCGAAAATAGGTCGATAGTTCCATAGGACACTTCACGCCCTTGGGTATGAAAACGAAGGAGCCATCCGTGAAAACAGCCGCATTCAACGCTGCGAAATAGTTGTCCGTATAGGGCACCACACTACCCATGTATTTTTTGATGAGGTCCGGATATTTCTCGACGGCTTCAGAGAACGAACAGAACACCACGCCCACCTCGAGAAGTTTTTGTTTGTAGCTCGTGGCGACCGAGACGCTGTCAAAGATGGCATCGACAGCCACACCGGCCAGTTTTTTCTGCTCAGAGAGAGAGATCCCGAGTTTTTCGAATGTCTTCAAAAGCTCCGGATCTACCTCGTCGAGGCTCTTCTTTTTTTCAATGACCTTAGGCGCAGAATAGTAGCTGATGTCTTGGTAATCTATCTTGGGAAAGGTGACATTGGCCCAGTGCGGTTCCGTCATCGTCTTCCAATGACGGTAGGCCTTCAACCGGAACTCAAGCATGAAGGGCGGCTCGCTCTTTTTGGCTGAGATCATCCGGATGACGTCCTCGCTCAGCCCCTTAGGAATAGTCTCCGATTCTATCGGCGT
>JANNFA010000205.1:0-15200 GCA_031379345.1 Candidatus Omnitrophota bacterium
AAGACGTGCTTCAGCGCGATTGGCAGCTTGGCACAATCCAGCTCGATTTCAACATGCCAGAACGTTTTGATCTCGAGTTCAGGAACGCGGAAGGCGGCGTGTCACGGCCGGTCATGATCCACCGCGCGGTGCTCGGTTCTCTCGAACGTTTCATGGGGATACTCATCGAACACTATGGGGGCGCGTTCCCCGTTTGGCTTTCGCCGGTACAGGTCTCTGTGATTCCCGTCGCCGAAGCCCATGAAGCGTATGCCGCCGAAGTGAAAAAGGAATTGGAAAAGTCGGGCTTGCGCGTCGAGATACAAAGTTCCGACGATCGATTGGGCAATCGGATACGCAAAGCCCAGAATGAAAAGATTCCCTACATGCTCGTCGTGGGAGAAAAAGAAATTCAGTTACAAACAGTCGCGGTCCGTTCGCGCTCCAAGGGGGACTTGGGGGCTATCGGATTGGCTGAGTTCGCCGCGAAGGCGAAAAGCGAAGCAGAACAAAGAACGATCGAATAACCCGGAGGTGTTTGATTTCTAAAAGCAGCATACGCATCAATGAAGGCATCCGCGTTGCCCAGGTAAGGCTCGTGGATCAGGACGGGAACCAGGCAGGGGTCGTGGCTATCGATCAGGCTTTGCGGATGGCCAAAGAGGCTGAGCTGGATTTAGTGGAAGTAGCCGGGCAGGCGTCACCGCCGGTATGCCGGATCATCGATTTCAGCAAGTTCAAGTATGATCAGGCGAAGAAAGAGAAGGAAGCCCGTAAGAAACAGAAGGTGATCCATCTTAAGGAGGTAAAGTTCCACCCTTTCATCGAGGAGCATGACTACCAGGTGAAATTGCACGCGGTGGAACGGTTCCTGAAGGGCGGAGACAAGGCGAAGATCACGATGCAGTTCCGCGGACGCGAGCTGAACCACGTTGCGACGGGCCGTAAGCTGCTCGCACGGCTCTCGACCGATATCGCGGCGATCGGGGAAGTCGAGAAAGCGCCCTATATGGAAGGCAAGATCATCACCATGATCATCATGCCAAAGTGATTTAGTGGTAAGTGGTAAGTTGTAAGTGGTAAACAAAGGAAAATAAAATGGGTGGAAAACTAAAGACGAATAAGTCGGTCGCGAAGAGACTTCGCAGGACCAAGAGTGGGAAATTCAAGAAGGGTCGCGCCGGACGGCGTCACCTTTTGAAGGACAAGTCCACCAAGCGCAAGCGTCACATGCGCGGGACGGACTTTGTCAGTAAGACGATGGAAAAACAGATAAGGAGATTGTTGCCGTATGCCTAGAGCCAATACAGTACCGGCAGGCCGCCGCCGCCGGAAGAAGTTCTTAAAACGCGCAAAAGGTTTTGTCGGCGGACGCCGCAAACTTTATCGTACAGCGCGTGAGACCGTACAGCGTGCGCTGATGTTCGCGACGCGCGACCGTCGTGATACGAAGTCAGTGATCCGCAAGTTGTGGATCACACGTATTTCGGCCGGCGCCGTGCAGAACGGGCTGACCTACAGCCGCTTGATCGGCGGACTGAAAAAGGCCAAAGTGCTGCTCGACCGAAAGATTATGGCGGATCTTGCCGTGAACGACCGGAAAGCGTTCGCGGAACTGGTCAAGATAGCGAAAAGCTAGCACCGAGTGATTGAAGCGTTAAAACAACTCGAGGCTGAAGCGAGAGAAGAGCTCTCGGCACTCACAGACCCCCAGAAATTGGCCGATTTAAAGGTCAAGTATCTGGGGCGTAAGGGCCTTTTTGTGTCCGTATCCGGCCGTATTTCAGAAGTTCCAAACGAGCAGAAACGCTTTGCGGGCCAGGAGATGAACCGGGTGAAGCAGGTGCTTGAGACACTTTTTGTGTCCCGAGAAGAGGCACTGCGAAGCGCGGATATCGAAGTTTCGAAGAAGACCGACACGACGATGCCCAGCACATTTTTTGCGCCCGGAAATCTGCATCCGCTGACTCAAGTGACGCTCGACGTGGTCGGCATCTTCGAACGCCTCGGCTTCACGCTGGTCGAAGGGCCGGAAGTCGAGACGGAGCACTATAACTTCGAAGCGCTTAACATTCCGCTCAATCACCCCGCACGCGATAGTTTTGATACTTTCTATCTCGATAACGGGAAGCTTCTGCGCAGTCAGACCTCAACTGTTCAGATACGCGTGATGGAAAAAAATAAGCCCCCGCTCAAGATCCTCGCCCCTGGCAAGGTATTCCGTCCCGATGCCACGGATGCCACGCATTCTTTTATGTTTCACCAGATCGAAGGATTGATGGTGGATGAAAAAGTGAGCTTCGCGGATTTAAAGGGTGTGCTTTTCGAGTTCGCCCGCGAGTTTTTTGGGCCGAAAACAAAGGTGCGATTCCGCCCGCATTTTTTTCCATTCACCGAGCCCAGCGCAGAAATAGATATTTTCTTTCCGCTTAAGGACAAGTGGCTTGAGATTCTGGGCGCCGGCATGGTGCATCCTCATGTGCTCAAGGCTGTGAATATTGATCCAGAAAAATACACAGGATTTGCGTTCGGCATGGGTGTCGAGAGGCTTGCGATGCTGAAGTATGGCGTCGAGGACATCCGTCAATTTTTCGAGAACGATGTGCGTTTCTTAAGGCAGTTCTAGATGAAACTTCCCGTTTCCTGGCTTAAAAAATATATTGAAGTGAAACTTCCCGCACAGAAACTTGCGGACAAGCTCACTTTATCCGGCACGAAAGTAGAGGAGGTGCTCGACTCCTCCGGAGACGGAGCTGTCATCGATATCGAGGTCACCTCGAATCGTCCGGACTGTCTTAGTGTGATGGGACTTGCGGTCGAAGTCGCCGCGATCACGGGCAAAAAAGCTCATTTTCCAAAAGCTTACTCTGTCCCCGAAAAACCGGCTCGGCCCCGTGCGAATACCGCAGTAAGTATCCACATCGAAGATAAAAAAGGCTGTAACCGTTACACCGCTCGTATCCTAAAAAATGTCCAGGTGCGCCCCTCGCCGGCGGAGGCGCAGCGGCTTCTCACGCTAGCCGGAACCCGTGCCATTTCGAACGTGGTCGACGCCACGAACTACGTCCTCTACGAATGCGGGCAGCCGATGCATGCTTTCGACCTCGACAAGATACATGGCGAACACATTGATGTACGCCGTTCAAAAAAAGGGGAGAAGTTTCTTGGGATCGACGGGATTGAATACACGCTCGACGAAAAAACACTTGTTATCGCGGATGCCGAGCGCGTGATCGCGATTGCGGGTGTAATGGGCGGAAAATTAGCCGAGGTGACGGACAGTACAAAAAATATATTGCTCGAATCTGCGTATTTCGATCCGGGGTCGGTCAGACAAGCTTCCAAAAAGTATAAGATCAGTACAGAATCCAGCTACCGTTTTGAGCGTGGAGTGAATCCTGAGCATATCGCACGCGCCTCCAAGCGCTGTGCGGAGCTGATCCATGAATGGGCGGGCGGGGAAGACGTCTCGGGCCTTCTCGACAAAAACTTTTCTCCAAAAAAGAATGAGAAGCCGATTCGTCTCCGGATGGACCGTCTAGAAGAGGCTATTGGACTTCGTTTGTCTCAGGCTCGCGTCGTGTCTATTTTAAAAAGCCTTTCGTTTTCTGTAAAAAGATCCGGGAAGGATTCGCTCTGGGTAAAGCCGTGCGCCGGGAGACGGGACGTCGCCCAGGAGGTGGATCTTTTTGAAGAGGTGCTTCGCATCGAAGGCTTTGAACGTGTCGGACACCGTATTCCGGCGACACACTACTCAGAAGAACCCGTGCGCGACGCGAAAGCGACAGGCCTCCTTAAACTTAAGCGCTACATGGCCTCGATCGGTTTTGACGAGATCATGACTTTCAGCCTTCTTTCGGGCAAGAAGCTGGAACAGGCCGGGTTTTCACTTTCTCAGGCACACCGTCTCGTGAACACGACGAGTGCGGAGCAGGAGTATTTCCGTCCGAGTCTTTTGCCGGGCATGCTGGAGGCTGTTCTTTTCAATGTGCACCGAAAGGCCTCATCCCTTAAATTATTTGAGGTTGGAAACAGACTCATCGGAGGCCGGGAAGAGACCGTCTTGGCTGCCTGCCTCTACGGAGCCGCCGATGAAAATTGGGCCAAAAAATCGTCCACCTCATTTTATGACTTGAAGGGAGCCCTAGAAAACATCCTCGACCGTTTTGGCGTGCGCGGAGCCCAGTGGCAGACTGCCGGCTCAGATTCCCGGTTTTCGGCCATTGCGGATGTTCGAGAAGAGGCGGGGTCTCTGGGTTTTTGCGGGGAGGTCGCGTCGGCTCTTGTTCAACGTTGGGATATCCCTCACGCCTTATATTACGGAGAGATATTGCTGGAAAACCTGTTCGAAAGGACCCCTTCTTGGACCCGTATCCGGCCTGTTCCGCGGTATCCAGCCGTGCGGCGGGACATCGCCTTTATCATCGATAACCGAGTATCAGTAAAGGACTTAGAGGCTGCCATGCGTAATGCTTCTTCGCCCTATCTTCAATCCGTCAACCTGTTTGACCAATTCATGGGAAAAAACGTGCCGGATGGGAAAAGGAGCCTGGCTTTTTCCTTATCTTATCAAAAAGAGGACGGAACTTTTACGGATGAGGAGATTCAAAACCTTCAAAAAAAGGTTGGAGACAACCTCAAGAGGTTGTATCAAGTGGAGTTTCGATGAACAATTTTATCCTAAGTATTGTATTTAGGCGGGTAGCAGGGTAAAATGGACACGTGGATTGAGAAAATCGGGATGATTTCTGCGATTGTACTTCCTTTTTTTAACATCCCGCTTGTTCTGCGTCTGATCGAAAGAAAGAGTTCGGGCGATTTTAGTCTGTCTTGGGCGCTTGGGGTTTGGGTCTGCATCGCCTTGATGACCCCGCAAGCGCTGAGATCAACGGATCCGGCGTTTCGCGCTTTCGGCATGCTCAATCTCGTTTTTTTTAGTGCGGTCACGTTCCTGGTCATCAAATACCGTCAGAAATAGTCCTAATCGGAGGAAGTGAAAGAATGAAAAAACTTTGGGTCACTCTCGGCGCGGTCTCTCTTTTCTTGACCGTCGGCATTCTTATGAAACAGACAAGTTTATATTCGGAAACCATAGAACCGGACTATGATAAAGTTTCGCAGGAGGCTGGCCGCAACCGCGAGCTTCTCGAAATCTGGAAGGAACATGTTAAAACACTGACTAAAGAACGTGACGATGCTTATCGACAGCTAGAGCATATGCGCACCGCTTCGCCCACAGGCGGGGTGGCTCAGTTCGGCGGGATGGAGAGCGCGCCTCTTCCTTCGCCGGTCGCAACGCAGCAGATCGAGGGTCTCCAGTCAGAAGTGAGCCGTCTACAGTCCGAACTCGAGCGCAAAACAACCGGGGATCCCAGTCGCGAGATGCAGATGCAATTTTCTGCGGTCCAGAGGCAACTACAACAGGTGAAAAAGGAATTGAGTGACGTCCGTTCCGAAAAGGACCTTCTCATCCAGGAAAAGGAGAGGGCGCTGAGCAAGGTCGAACGGCTAGAAAGCACTCCCACACAATTTTCGTCAACATCCGGAAATTCCGACAAGGAACAGGAAGCGTCTGTTCGTCAGGCCAGAGAGTTGCAGTATGAAAATGAGACGCTCAAAGCGCATATCGAAAAATTAGAAGTCGTCGAGAAAGAACTCGCTAACACACGCGGATATTTTTCGCCGCTTGTGAAAGAACTCCAAGACAAGAGTGATCGTCTTTCTACGGAGAATGCTGCGCTACGTTCAGACGTCACGCGTCTCAAGGGCGAATCCTCCAACGCGAAAGGTGAGATAGAGGCGGCTCGCTCGCAGGGCCAGCAGTACCAAAAAGATAATGAAAGACTTATGGGAGAGCTCGATTCACTTAAAACGCAGAGCCAGAGGGCCGAAGCGGACCTTCGCACCGCGAGAACGGAATTTGAGCAGACGGCCTCTCAGATAGAGTCTTACAAATCACAGCTGCAATTGGCCACGGCGGACCGCGAAAGGTCGAAATCCCTTGAGCAGCAGTATCAGACATTGAAAGATCAGAATGAATCTTTACAAAAAGCCTATGCGGTGCTCGAACAAAACTCTAGCTCGAGTGAAGGTCGCATCCGAGAACTTACCTCACAAGTGACAACCCTCCAGAATGACAATCGCGCCCTTGCCTCCCGTGAAGAGGGCAATGTGAAGATAGCCGAGAAATACAAAACGGCACTTGCGGCCAATGTTGCTGATATGAAGAATCTGAAGGGCAATTTTGAGGCCTATCTAGAATCACTCGTCGCTAGTTTCGAAGAGCGTCAGAAATAAATCCTCCGTTTCGTGATATAATCTTATTACCCTGCGGTGCGCGTGGATCACGAGCGCTAAACACGCGAATCCGATAATCATATAAATGGGGAACGAGTACGGTTCCGGTGTGCTGCCAGGCCGAAAGGCTCGGTTTGCCTGAAGGATCCGCTAGTTTCCCACCCTTAAACGAGGGATTCACGAACGCGCGGCGGCACGGCATTCGCGGGGCCTCCACTCGAAAGTCTTCCAATCCATTCCATGTTCTGTTTTGTGCGTCCGTGGCTTCTCCTCCGGGTCGCGGACAGGTATGCCGCGCTCCCTCCGGAGAAGGCACGTCCGCGTAACAATAGTGTCGTCACCAGGCGTATCTTATAGGAGGGATTTCTCGTAAATTTGGGCTTTTAGGTTTGACATTAAGGGTTGATTTTATTAGAATTAGATAAAATTGATAAATTGTTGCTAATGCGTATAAAAAGGAGCATTTTGCAGCTCAAATTTGTAACCACTTTCTTCATTCTTTTGTCACTCGCCACGAATTCCGTGCTGGCTGCCGACACACTTGATTCCCTGCAGCAGGACATCATTCTTGCCAAGCAAAAGCACACGCAAATGTTGAATAGGATGGACAGCGTGCATTCGGTATTGGACAAGACTGAACTTTCCAGGGCTCAACAGGCGGAGAAGGAAATATTTAACAGCGCAAGCTCTGAGATCGAGGGCTCCGGAATTCCTGCTTCACAGAAGATAGATGGAACCCTCACAGAAGCTTCGGAAGAAACTTATCGTGAGTCGCTGGAAGAACAAGCACCGCGACGCGTTGTCACCGCCCTGCCCGCGGTCGACGCAGACAGCCCGCTGGCAAACCTAGACCCGACGCCGGAGCCGGGCGAAACTTTTTTTGGTTCGGCCCGAAAAAAAATAGAAAGGTGGATAAAAAAGCCGACTCAGGAACGAAAAGCTCATGTCAATATGCCCTATCCAACACCCATCGCGGACGGAGATGCCCTGCTCAAGGTTGCGATCTCAGATGGAAAGATCACCATCGACGAAGCGGTGGATATCGGCCTCGCGAACAATCTGAAACTACAGGCGGCGAAGAAAAATATTGAAGTGGCCGATGCAAGACTGGATGAAGCGAAGCGAGGGCTGTTCCCGACGGTACAGGCCACGTTGGACATCAACGGCGGAAAGGTCCCTGGGACGGGCGGAGCGCGTTTTTACAAGGGCAAAAACCAGCGTCTCAACGTCAGTCAGCCCCTTTATCACGGGGGTGAACTGACAAATACTGTGAAGCAGGCCGAAGAGAACGTTCGCGTTGGGAAGGCAGAGTTCAAAAAAGCAAAGGACGATCTTGTTCACGAGATACGCGTTGCTTATTACGGTGTTGTCAAATCGGAGTACAACGCGGAGTACCAGATAGAGCTTGCAGAGAAGATTGGTGAGGTGTCACGGCAGGTGAAAGCGCAGCGTGAGATGCGTGTCGCGACCGAGATCGATTCTTTAAACGTCGATTCACAGTATTACCAGGTGCTTTATCAGTTGGAAGCTTCAAAGAATGATACGCTTTCGGCCAATTTGTCCCTCAAACAGTCGATGAATGTGCAGTTGGAAGGGACGATCCCGGTCGATCTACGCATGAATTTCGTAAAAGTAAACCCAGCATTTGAGGATCTTTTGAAGCGTGCGGTTGAAAATAACGCGGATATCCGCGTGCGAGCCCTTGCTCTCGAATCCGCAAAATACGGGATCGATATCTACGAATCAAAGAAAAAGCCGCATCTGGATGTGCGCGGTTCCTATGGGATGCTTGGAGAAGCGTTTCATGATACCGAAGCATTTGAGGACGGTAAGGCATCCATTGACCAAGAGAAGGAATGGTTTCTGGGGGTGCAGGGTTCTGTGCCGATGGGCCCAAATTCTGTGGAGTATGAACAGATCAAGCACGTGTATGGCCCGACGGTGCTGTCGCTGACCGGCTCCGAAGACTGGCGCCACCATGTTGCTTTCAATCTTTTTGATCAGTTCGGTGCGGTCACGGATGAGAAGCAGGCACAATATGCGCTTTTGCAGGCTGAGAGCGATTACAGGGATGCCTCGGGTGAAGTCACTCTCCGCTTGCGGACCGAGTTTTATTCTTTGCAGCGCTACCTTATCCAGATCGATTCCTCTATCGCGAAGCTCCGTTATCAGAACAAACAGCTTTCCATTCTTGAATATCTTCTGGGTCTACAGGAAACAAGCCCCTCAAACTATATCGATAATCTTATCGCGCAGGTGCAGGACCGGTATGCGTTCATCCAGGCCGTCGCGGATTACAATATCGCTCTTTCGGGCGTTGGTTTGTTGATCGGCGACCCCTTTTATTTTGAAAATCAAAGAGAAATTTCTCCTCAAAAATATGAAGCCTCCGACATTACCGAAAATAAAATTAAATAAACGGGCCATTTTCCAGGTCATCGGTATCGGGCTCGCGCTCGTGTTCGGCTGGTCAATCGTCTCCAAGCACGTGGGATGCGCCGGGGGTATGCCGGTCTTAAAAAAGACGGAGAAAGCGCAGACTGAAAAAAAAATCGAACAGCCCCCACTGCCAGTGAAGGTCTACAAAGTGGCCCGGGTGAACTTTCGCGATACGTTACCCGCACTTGGCTCGACGCGTGGTTTTCGTGAGTATGATCTAAAATTTCTTACCGGCGGTACGCTGGAGTACGTCAACTTTCGTGAAGGCGAGAAGATCACGCAGGGCGATATTATCGCCAGCCTTGACCAGAAAGAGGTGTTGCTCAAGCTTGAATACACGAAGATCGAGTATGAAAAAATGAAAAAACTTTTCGATCTCGGTTCCGTGCTTGAAGCAAAATTTAAGCAAAGCCAGATCGAGTACCAGTCTGCCAAGGCGGAGTTGGACAAGACGAGCTTGGTCGCTTTTAGCGATGGTTATATCGCGTCCATCACGTCCGAGAAGGGCGCGAACGTGACCCCTCAGGACAAGGTGGCTACCTTTGTCGACTTCAAAGATGTATTCGTGGAGTTCGGAGTCATTGAAAAAGAGGTCACAAGACTGAAGGAAGGACAGAATACAGAGCTTTCCTTGGATGCATACCCGGATGAGATATTCAAAGGACAGATCGATTCTCTTTCTCCGGTCGTAGAGGGACGCACGCGTACGATGAAAGTGCGCGCAAAGATCGCCAACCCCGATGAGCGCATCAAGCCCGGAATGTTCGGTCGAGTCGCCGTCCTTGTTCACGAGAAGGAAGAGGCCTTGGTCATCCCAAGTACTGCCTTCAAAAAGAAAGAGGACCAGTATTTTGTCTATGTGGTGCATCCCGAGGAAGGTTCCGAGTCTGCTGGGCCCAATGAGACAGGACAGCCAGATACTCCGTCCGCGGCGTCGGCTTATGGCACGACAGAGACGCGCAACATCGAAGTCGAGTATGTGACTCCGGACAGTATCGAGGTCAAAGAAGGGGTGGAGGAGGGCGAATTGATCGCCGTCGACATAGAACAGGAACTTCCAGACAAGACTCGCGTCGAAATCTCTGAAACTCAAGAGGGAATTTTTTGAGTCTTCCGCAGGTCTCCATCCGCCGTCCTATCACGACGCTGATGTTCTATCTCGGCGTCTTCCTTTTTGGGGTGATCTCACTTTACCTTCTTAAGAAGGAGCTTTTCCCGCCGATAGCCTACCCGCAGCTTTCTATTGTGACGCCCTATGAGAACGCGGCCCCCGAAGAGATCGAGACGCTCATTACAAAGGCTATCGAAGAAGCAGTTGGGGGTATTTCTGGACTGAGAAAAGTCACCTCAACTTCCAAAGAAGGCCTCTCACTCGTCATGGTCGAGTTCAACTGGAACCAAAACATGGATTTCGCGTCGCTGGCTGTGCGCGAAAAGATCGATCTCATCAAAGAACGTCTGCCGCGCGATGCGCAGGAACCGGTGGTGGTGAAGTTCAATCCTTTTGAACTTCCTGTCATCTCGCTCAGCGTCTCCAGTGCCGAGCGCACCCCTGTGCAGTTGCGTGAACTGGCGAGGAAGTGGTTTAAGGACGAACTGGAAAAAGTAACGGGCGTCGCGTCGGCTTCCATCTCAGGCGGCGCCGAAGAACAAATACTTGTGGACGTGGACCAGGCGAAACTTCGTTCGACCGGCGCTTCGGTGATCGATGTGTCCGAAGCCATCTCTGCCGCAAACCTTAATTTTCCAGGCGGAACCATCAAGGAAAGTTTTTATGAATATCTCGTGCGCACGCTCGGTGAATTTAAGCGTCTCGATGAGATCGGGCAGGTTCCTATCAAAACACATTTGGCCGAAGAAAGCGAAGATCCTTATGAACAGCAGAAGAACGAGAATCGCCCATCCAACCGGCTTGTCTATCTGCGTGATGTGGCGGATATAACCCGTACGGTGAAGGATCGAACGAGTTTCTCGCGTTTTAACCTCCTGGAGAATGTGACGATCTCTATCCAGAAACAGGCGCAGGCGAACACCCTCCTTGTTTCTCAATCTGTGAAGAAAAAGATTGAACAGTTGAGAGAGCAATTGCCCAAGGATATTAAAATAGATGTCGTGTATGACCAGTCGAAGTTTATCCAGGATGCCTTAGACGGCGTGAGAGACGCGGCGTTTCAGGGCGGGTTCCTTGCGTTCCTGGTGTTGTTGATTTTTTTACGAGACTTTAAAAACTCGGCGTTGGTCGTCACGATCACGCCGGTCACTGTGCTTGCGACCTATACCTTGATGTATTTTTTTAACGTCTCGCTCAATGTCATTTCTTTGGGAGGTGTGGCGCTGGGCGTCGGGATGCTCCTTGATAACGCTGTCGTCGTGATTGAGAATGTGTATCGGAAATTCCGTGAAGATCCGGAAGCGGGTATGGAAAAGGCGGCCATGGTTGGTTCCGAGGAAGTGATGGGACCCATGTGGGCCTCAACTTTTACCACGGTCTCGGTGTTTCTTCCCATTGTATTTGTGACCGGGATCGCCGGACAGATATTCAAGGAACTTGCTTTGGTCGTCGTTGTGACACAGGTCATTTCAGCGATCATTGCATTCACGCTTCTTCCAATGTTGATCGCCAAGCTTGGGGCTAAATCCTCGCTGACAAAAAGAGACATCCACGAATCCGGCTCAGGCGTCGCGCTCCAAAAAAAGAGTCTTCTTGATCTTATATTTGACCTTGGAAATGCCCCGATACGTGCCATCGAGGTGGTTTACGCACGCGTTCTTCCTGTTTTTATCGCAGGAAAATGGTTTTTTTTGACCGTGATCTTACTTATTTTCGGTGGGAGTATGCTGCTTTTTCTTACTATGGACCGCATCCTTCTTCCTAAGGTGGACCAAAAGCAATTCATGATCAAGGTAGACCTGCCGGTCGGTTCACGCGTCGAGTTCACGAACGAGATATCTCAGCGGATAGAGAAGTATCTGACTCAGGACCCTTCGGTAAAGAATGTCTCCTCGATCATCGGCTCTTCAAAAGGGGAATCCACCAAAGAAGTGCTCGAGCGCCTGGGTTCGCACCAGGGGCAGATCGTGGTATCGCTCAAGCCGGACGCGCTCGAATCCACAGACTCATTGGTAAAGCATGTGCGCAGTTATTTTGAGCTTTCGGAAGGAAAAAAAGTGATCAGGATGGCACGTCTAAGTTATGTTCTCTACGATAGCGCGTTCAAAGTGGGCGGGGACAATGATGCGCCGATCATCATTGAGATCAAGGGCCCGAAATTGGAAGGTCTTCGCGCCATCGCTCTTGATACACAGAAAAAGATCGAGAATATCCCAGGCCTTTACGGTGTATCGAACAGCATCGCAGAGCCCTTCCCTGAGACGAAGATACACATCAACAAGGACCGGGCCAGTTACTATCGTCTTTCTGTCACCGCGATCGCGCAGGCAGCGAATATCGCCATCAAAGGTGCCACGGCAAGCAAGTTCAAAGAGGAAGGCAAAGAGATCAATATACGAGTCCAGTTAAAGGAAAAGGAACGTGATCGGTTCTCAAAACTGGGTCTTCTGATGATCCATTCGCCGCTCGACCTCGACGTGCCTCTGTCAGATTTTGTGACCTTTGAGCGAGGCAAAGGCCCAAGCGAGATTCGCCGCGTGGGGCAGGAGCGTACCGTGCAAATTTACGCGAAAATTTTTGACCGAGGTTTGGAAGAGGTCGTGAACGAGGTACAAGGAGTTCTCGATAAAATTAAAGTGCCCGAGCGTTATGCGGTGCGGTTAGCCGGCGAAAGCGAAGAAGTGAAGGAGTCGTTCGCGAGTCTGCAATTTGCGTTCATGCTCTCGGTGGTCCTGGTCTATATGATTATGGCCGCTCAATTTGAGTCTCTCTATCAGCCATTCTTAATCATGTTTTGTCTACCGCTCTCCTTGATCGGTGTCGCCTGGGCTCTATGGATTTCACATACGCCTATCAGCGTGGTTGTTATCCTTGGTGTCATTCTTTTGGCCGGTATCGTTGTGAACAACGGCATTATCCTTGTTGACTACATCAATCAACTACGCGCCAGCGGTGTGCCCCTGATAGAAGCCGTCACCCAAGCTGGCAAGACGCGCTTGCGGCCTATCTTAATGACAGCTTTTTCTTCCGCCATCGGTCTGGCACCGCTGGCGCTTGGCATCGGAGAGGGAGCCGAACTCCAGGCCCCGATGGCGGTGGCCGTCATGGGCGGTATTCTTGTGGCTACATTTCTGACGCTTGTCGTGACCCCCGCTCTATACATCGGCACGGAAGAAATCGCGGACTTTATTTTCCGGCGCCACAGGAACTCCCCCCCGCGGCCCCCCTCTTTAAATAAAGAGGGGGGAACGGGGGGAGTTGAATCATGAACCTTCCCGAGATCTCGATCAAGCGCCCGGTGACGGTGCTGATGGTGATGCTCATCGTGATCTTGTTCGGCATCGTGTCCCTGACTAAATTACCAGTCGAACTTTATCCAAATACTTCGTTTGGCGAGATCAGCATCATCATCCAGGCGCGCGGCGGAATACCGCCTACCGAGGTAGAAACGCAGGTTACAAAATTAGTCGAAGACTCCGTTGCGACCGTGACGAATCTTAAGCAGCTCCTTTCGATATCCAAAGAAGGGGAGTCCACGGTCGTGATGAGCTTTGATCCCGGCACGAATATGGATTATGCCGCCCTTGAGGTGCGCGAGAAATTCGCAAAAATAAAGAACCAGCTTCCGAAGGACATAGAAAAACCGGTCATTGCGCAGTTTCAACAAAGCGATGTTCCTGTCATGATCATTGCCGTCACGAGCGAACAACGAACAACGGAGGATATCCGCAAGCTCGTGGACGAGGGCATCAAGGAAGCTTTTAGGCGCGTCCCGGGAGTCGCGAACGTCGAGGTGGCCGGGGGCCGCGAACGGAAGATCCTAGTTGAAGCGGATCAGACGCGTTTGGCCGCTTTCGGGATCCCCATCGATGAAGTGACCTCGGTCCTGGGTGCAAACAATCTAAATCTTTTGTCCGGTGAAGTGGAACGCACGAACGACCGCTATCTCATCCGAGTCCAGGGTGAGTTTGAATCGATCGAGCAGATCAGTAACATGGCATTGCGCCGCACGGCTGAAGGTTCGGTCATCCGTGTGAAGGACGTGGCGGCCGTAAAGGACTCTTATCTCGAGCCGAGGGAGTATTCGAGGTTGGACGTGCGGCCGGTGGTGACGATCTACATTCAGAAAGAAAGCACGAAAAATACCATCAGCGTCGCGAAGGAGGTGCTCGAAGCAAAGGAAAGTATTCAGGCACACTTGCCGCGAGACATTCAATTGGTTGTTACTTCCAATCAGGCCGTTGCTGTCCAGAGTGCGATCAAGGGTTTGCAAGAGTCATTACTGCAAGGGATTGTGCTTGTTATACTTGTGTTCTTTTTATTCCTGTTCCGCCTGAATCTTTGGAACGTTCTGGTGTCACTCTCGCTCATCGTATTGACTCTTTTTATGAAGGGCCCCCCTCTTTATGCTCTGTTTGGGGGGCTTATTCTTACCCTGGTAGTGATAAAACAGTTTCGCTCTATCATTATTGTGACTTTGCCTATTCCCGTTTCCGTCATCGGTACGTTCGCGTACATGAACTGGGTCGGTCTGACCGTGAACGTGATGACACTGTTTGGACTCGCTCTAGGCGTCGGGATGCTGGTCGACAATTCTATCGTCGTGTTCGAGAATATCTTGAAAAAACGTGAAGAGGGCGAGGAGATAATACCGGCCGCTATTGTCGGCGCTAATGAGATGTTCATCGCCATCATCGCGTCCACAACCACAACGGTCATCGTATTTTTGCCTTTGGCGTTCGTGGGCGCCGAGCTCCAAAGGCTCTATTCGGGGATGGCAGCCACAGTCGTGTCATCGATGCTCATCTCTCTTCTCTGCGCTGTTACCATGGTGCCGATGATGTGCGGCCGACCGGCATTTTCGAAGTCTATGAGCGTCGACAAGAAAAAAAAAGAAACGCCTCTTTGGGTGCGTAAATTTACTAAACTTGAGCGCGAGTTATTGTTCCTGTCCATACGACACCGCCGCCGTGTTCTGTATGTTTGCGTAGGTGTGCTGTGTGTCTCAATGTTTTTTTTGATGCGTCTGGGTACCGAATATCTTGGCAGCACCGAGCAGAAGAAGTTCACCGTATTTGTGGAGTTGCCGACGGGCGCCAAGCTCGAAGTATCGGACGAGGTCGTCAAAAAAGCAGAGACATTGATCCGTGGCCTATCTGAGGTAAAAACCGTCACATCCCGTGTTGAACCTTGGTCGTCAAAGATCTATGTCGAACTGGTGGACGCGAACGACAGGAGGCGTGACACCGATGAGGTGATCGACGCGATACGTGCCGAGACGAACAAAATGCAGCCCGCGTTCATCTATTTTCAGAAGGAGGAACAGGTCGGGACCAAAGAGGTCATTGTGGAGGTCTTTGGTCATAGTTTTGAA
>JANNFA010000022.1:0-4021 GCA_031379345.1 Candidatus Omnitrophota bacterium
TATCGCGATGATTGGGATGGTCGTTTTTCTTCTATTTGGAGTAGATCTCATTTTTTTCAAAGGACGAATTGTGTCAGGCTTGGGACATGTCTTGAACAAGGGTTTTCACGTGGATAAGGCGTTGATTCGTTTGCTTGAAAATCTTAAAAGCACAAGTGATCATGCATACGATGTCGAGCATACGCTCATGGCTGGCGGCGGGCGTTTTGTGGCGGGCGGAGCCTTGATCGCGGCTGCGGTCATTTTGTTCAAGATTCTTCCTTTACTCAAATAAAACCTTCGCTTCGGCGCCTCACTTTTGGCTGCCTGCTTCTGTGGGCCGCGGCTGCTTCGGCCGCGAATATGCCCGTCTCGTCGTGTGCGGACTGGCAGCGGGTACGACATGTCTCCGATGGGGATACGATCGTCCTTGAGAATGGTGAAAAGGTACGCCTGCTTGGCGTTGATACACCGGAACTTTCCAGCGCTTCGCGAAATCATGATAGCGCCAAACGAAACCACCTAGACGAAAAAACAGTACAAGATTTTGCCAAACGGGCAAAAAGTTTTACAGAAAGTCTTGTCGCCGACCGGTACGTGTATTTGAAATATGACTGGCAACGTAGGGACAAATATGGTCGCACACTTGCCTATGTGTATCGTGCTGAAGATGGATTGCTTGTGAATGCCGAGATCATCCGCCAAGGATATGGTTTTCCCATCGTTTATTTCATCTTCAACCGTAAGGATGAGTTCCGGAAACTCGGTGACGAAGCAAGGACCGCCAAGCGTGGTATGTGGCAAAAGGATTGAGCGTTTGGTATGATTTGAGCTATAAAATGAAAACAATATACGCATTTCTCGCGATTTTTTTTCTTCTCCTTAGTCCTGCGGGCAGTTCTGAAGACCTTGTATTTAAGTCCGGGCCTACCCAAAACACACTCGTGATGCTCTTCACGTCCGACGCGGCCACAGCCTGCAATCCGGCGCTGGGTTGGATGAGCGCGCAGAAGGACAAAGACGGCCTGGGGGGTGGTCTGTGGAATCGTTTTGTCCCGATCGCCTTGCATGTGAGCCATTGGGATTCGATGGGGTATAAGGATGCGTTTGCAAAAAAAGAATTTGAGGAGATGCTACTGGGTTATCAGAGATTCTGGGGTGCGACGAGCGTGTATGCGCCGACCGTGGTCGCCAATGGTGTCGAATGGTCCGGCTGGTCGCGGCAGCAGGAGGTGCCCAGTGACCGTGACAAGCTGACAGGCACTCTTGTTATCCAGACTTCATACCCCACACCTGGAGTGTACAAATTTACGGCGGAGTTTAATCCCAGCGTGGCAATTAGCGGCGAGTCATTTACGCTGCACGCATCTCTCGTGGCATTCGGCCTTAGCTCAAAACCATCCGAAGGTCGCAACCGCGGCAAGATATTGAAACAGGATTTTATCGCTACCTTCTACAGAAATAATGATTTTAGTAAAGGAGGTAGTTCACTTGGATCTTCTGTCGAAATCCCAATCCCAAAAGTCCGTTCAGCCCAAGTCGCGCGTTATGGAGCGGTCTTCTGGGTGACCAAAAAAGACAGCCATGTTTCCTTACAGACGACGGGCGGCTTTCTGCCGACGCCATGATAAGACAAGATTGGCCCGCGATGGGCTGCGGTGCGGGATTGCGCAACAAGCACTACTCTTTTATTCTTTCCGAATGGCCCCAGATGGACTGGTTCGAGGCGGTCACAGAGAACTTCATGGACACCGGCGGCCGGCCTTTGGCCACACTCGAACGCATTCGCGCTCATTATCCGTTGGCTCTCCACGGCGTGTCGCTCTCTATCGGCTCTATGGATCCGCTCGATGCAGACTACCTAAAAAAACTGAAGTCACTCACGAAGCGCATCGACCCGTTTGTGGTCTCGGATCACCTTTGTTGGACAGGGGTGGGTGGAGAGAACCTGCATGACCTTTTGCCTTTGCCTTTGACGGAGGAAGCCGTTTCGCATGTTGTCAGACGCGTGGATGAAGTGCAGACGGCACTCGGCCGGCCGATTCTTCTTGAGAACATTTCGACCTATGTGACGTATAAGCATTCTGCGATGCCTGAATGGGAGTTTCTTCGTGAAGTCGCGCGCCGATCCGGTTGCGGCATCCTTCTCGACTTGAACAATATCTATGTGAATTCTTTTAATCATGGTTTTGACCCCGCCCTTTATCTTGAAGAAATCCCGGCAAAATGGGTGGGGCAGTTCCATCTAGCTGGCCATTCGGATAAAGGGGCTTTTCTGTTCGACACGCACGGCGGTTCCGTTGCTGACAAAGTTTGGCAACTTTACCGCAGAGCGCTTGAGCTTTATGGGTCTGTTTCGACGTTGATCGAATGGGACGAAGCCATCCCAAATTTTAAGCGCCTCTCAGCCGAAGTGAAGAAGGCGAAGACCCTCTACAATGTAGCTCCCAGCTCCGGTTCTGGTACGGTCGAATTTTCCGAGAACAAATTGCCTTCCAAAAATACCCTGAGCACACCCTCTTTACTTGAGACCCAGCGCCAAATGAAAGAACGTATCCTCGTGCATAGGGGTGGTGGGAGAGTCGGAGGCCTATTGAACAAACAAGGAGGCGCCAACGGAGAAGAGAGGATGGCCGTATACGCGGATGCCTACGTTGCGCGCATGATGGAGGCGCTTGGGGAGACCTATGAAACGGTCAAACACTTGCTTGGACAGGAGGCGTTCGTGGAGCTTACCGAAAGTTATATGGAAGCGCACCCTTCGCACTCTTATAACTTAAACTCTGTGGGAGAACATATGCCGGAACACCTGGCGGGAACGCGATTCGTGGAAAAACTGCCTTTCTTGCCGGATCTTGCAAGGCTGGAACGTCAGATCGCGCGTTCTTTCCACGCATTCGACGGTCCAGTTTTTGAGCCCGGGAAGCTTGCCGGTTGCTCGGAAGAAGATTGGGATCGGCTACACATCGACTTTCAGCCTTCGGTGGCCGTGGTTTCGTCGCGCTGGCCTGTGTTGGATATTTGGAATGAACGCAAAACCTCGCTCAAGGATCTCAAGATTGATCTGGAAAACCGCTCTCAGGACGTTCTTGTCATTCGACGGGGTCTTGATGTGCATTGCGAACTCGTGAACTCCTTACAGGCGGAGCTGATCCGGTCACTCCAACGAGGCGAGGCGTTGGGAGAAAGTTGTGCTCGTCTGGCCGATACCGCTGAGACGGAAGGGCTTCCGATGGGCGAATGGTTCTCTTCATGGGCCTCACGAGGACTTATCACGCGTGTGGCGTAAGGCGCTGATCTTACTTCTCATGCTGTCGGCGTCGCTCCAGGCGTGGGCCGGTGTCAGTCTGCAGAGCGGACCCGAGAAGGTTTTGTTAATTGAATTGTACACGTCCGAGGGTTGTTCCAGTTGTCCAAGGGCGGATGAGCAATTCGCAACCGCGAGACATTCGAAACTTCTTTGGAAGAAATTCGTTCCGGTGGCGTTCCACGTGGATTATTGGGATCATTTGGGATGGGTCGACAAACTGTCTGACTCGGCAAATACGGAACGCCAGCAGCAGTACGTAAAGACATGGGGCTTAAACCGCCTTTATACGCCCATGTTTGTGAAGGGCGGCCTGGAGTTTCGCGGCAATCCTTCGAAGTTATATGCGCTGACTCCGATGACCGAGAATGCAGGCGTGATGGAGGCGATGCAGGTCAATCGTTCAGATTTTGAGGTGCGTTATAAACCGCCTTCGGGAATGGGAAAATGGCGCATCCATTATGCGCTTCTTGGTTTCAATATCCGCACGCATGTGACTTCAGGGGAGAACAATAGGCGAGATTTGATCCATGACTTTGCGGTGCTCTCGTATGACTCGCATGTGGTGGAAGCGCATGACGGCGTGGCTTTGCTTCCTGTCCATTTTCCGGAAAGATTACAAAGGACCCAAAAAGGGGTTGCGTTCTGGGTGACAAGCCCGGAAAATCTTGTGCCCGTGCAAGCGCTTGGCGGCGACCTATCCAAGGAGGACTCATGAACAACGGCTCATCTGGG
>JANNFA010000234.1:0-10750 GCA_031379345.1 Candidatus Omnitrophota bacterium
GGTAACGCCTGTCCGCAACCGATACACTTTAATGGCTAACTACTTATACCATCAGCTGTTGCCCGATAGGCGATCAAGCGGTTTACCCGATTTCTACCCTCTGGATTTTGACTTATGATACTTCTAATAAGCTGAAACAGTTATGACCACCGCTACAGAGAAAACACTATAGAAAGAAGGAGAAAATGAACACATCAAAATCAATGGCCGAAGACCCGATCTGCGGAATGAGTGTGGACGAATCATCCGCGTTCTCCGCCAAGCGGGATGGGCAGGTATTTTACTTTTGTAGTGACTCTTGCCGGAAAAAATTTATGTCAGCTCCTTCTGGCGCAAAACCTGAAGAAAAATCTCACGGTTGTTGTGGGTAACATAGATAGAAGCAAAAACAGATGAAAGACCTAGTTTGTGGTATGGAGATCAATGAACCTCTTAAAATAAAAACAGAGTGGGAAGGCAAAACTTACGGGTTTTGTTCTTCGGGGTGCCTTTCTAAGTTTCAAGCTGAGCCCTCCAAATACATTAAGTCGCAGGAAACACCTAATGCTTCCAATAAAAAAGCGCTTTATACCTGCCCGATGCACCCTGAGGTGTTGCAGAAAGGTCCGGGCTCTTGTCCGAAATGCGGCATGGCTCTAGAACCTAAAGATGCTTCCGCCGCTCCTGAGAACCACGAATACAAAAACATGTCACGCCGGTTTTGGGTCGGCTCGTTCCTCTCTCTTCCCGTTGTCCTTTTAGCTTTTGGGGAAATGCTTCCCGGGAGCCCATTGGCCAATATTCTGCCGATGAAGTTTATAGGTTGGGTCGAGTTTATTTTTGCAGCCCCAGTGGTTCTGTGGGCAGGGTATCCGTTTTTTGAGCGAGGGGTTCTTTCTGTGATCCGCCGCAAGCTTAACATGTTTACGCTTATTGCGATGGGTGTGGGCACTGCGTACATTTATAGCACCATCGCCCTGTTTTTTCCGCAGTTGTTTCCTAATGGCTTCCGCGGGCATGGAGGGGAAGTGCCTGTTTACTTTGAGGCCGCCGCGGTGATCACCGTTTTGGTGCTGTTGGGCCAGGTTTTGGAGCTGAAGGCGCGTAATCAAACGAGTGAGGCGATCCGTTCGCTGCTCAATCTAGCGCCGAAGATAGCCCGAATCATCCGGCTGGATGGGACGGAAGCGGATATTTCGCTGGAAGAAGTGAAGCGTGGCGATAAACTGCGAGTCCGTCCCGGAGAAAAGGTCCCGACAGATGGCATCGTCTTGAGTGGAGTGAGTTCGATCGACGAATCCATGGTCACGGGCGAGTCTATCCCTGTTGAGAAAGCAAATGATTCAAAGGTGATCGGCGGCACTGTCAATGGAACGGGAAGCCTGATCATTCAGGCTGAGCGTGTTGGAAGCGAGACTTTGCTTTCTCAGATTGTCCACATGGTGAGTGAAGCCCAACGAAGCCGCGCGCCGATACAGCGACTTGCGGATACGGTCTCGGGTTATTTTGTACCGGTCGTTATCTTGACTGCGCTTCTAACCGCCGTAATTTGGGCTTTTTGGGGTCCGGAACCAAAAATAGCCTACGCGCTCGTCAATGCTGTGGCTGTTCTCATCATCGCTTGTCCCTGCGCTCTGGGGCTTGCGACGCCGATCTCGATCATGGTCGGAGTCGGACGTGGGGCACTTGCGGGAGTCTTGATAAAAAATGCCGAAGCGCTGGAAGTTTTCCAAAAGGTAGACACGCTTATTTTTGACAAAACAGGCACCCTCACTGAAGGCAAACCGAAACTTATATCGGTACTCATCATGCCCAATGCTAGTGAAAAGGAGTTCCTGAGCGTTGCCGGAAGCCTTGAGCGGGGAAGTGAACACCCTCTGGCGCAGGCTATCGTGATAGGAGCCGAATCCAAAGGCATCTCTTTTATTGAATCAAGAGATTTCAAGTCTATTACCGGAAAAGGTGTCAGTGGAATGATAGACGGCAAAGCTTGTATCCTTGGGAACCAAAAATGGATGGAGGAACTAGGGATTCCCGTGGAATCTTTTACAGCCAAAGCTGATGAGCTCAGGAAAGATGGGCAGACCGTGATGTTCCTGGCTAGAGAGCGCCAGTGCCTCGGTATTTTGGGCGTCGCGGATTCTATAAAAACTTCTACTCCAGAAGCAATCCAAATACTTCACAAGGATGGGCTTCGCTTGATCATGGTCACAGGAGACAATCAGATCACGGCCGAGGCCGTGGCAAAAAAACTAGGTATTGATGAGGTGAGGGCGGGTGTTTTACCTGAGCAAAAAGGGGAGATCATCAAAGAATTCCAGTCTCAAGGCAAACATGTAGCGATGGCCGGGGATGGTGTGAATGACGCCCCCGCACTTGCCCTAGCAGACGTGGGTATCGCGATGGGGACAGGTACGGATGTTGCCATGGAAAGCGCCGGAGTTACCCTCATAAAAGGTGATCTTCGAGGGATCGCTAAAGCGCGTAAATTGAGCAGGGCGACCATGCGAAATATCCGTCAAAATCTATTCTTCGCATTTTTTTACAATGTTCTAGGCATTCCGATCGCAGCCGGAGTCCTTTATCCGTTCTTTGGAATCCTTCTTTCGCCTATCATTGCCAGCGCCGCAATGAGCTTCAGTTCTGTCTCTGTAATCGGAAACGCGCTTCGCTTGCGGAAGGCGTCTCTCTAGACCGCCGCTTCGCCGCGCTCGAAGGTGCGGATGCGGATGACGTCCTCGAGAGGATAGATCAAGATCTTCCCGTCGCCTATCTTGCCGCTGTGGCAGGTCTCGCTGATGGTCCGCACGATCTCATCCAGCTGTTCGTCCGAGCAGAGGATCTCTACTTTTGTTTTCGGAAGGAACAGGTATTCGTAAGGCCTTGTCTGCTCGTTGCCAAAGCCTTTCACTTCCATCACGGTCATTCCCCCGACGCCGATGTGACGCAGTGCCTGCTCCAGATCACTTAATTTTCCGGGCCGGATGATGCATTCCACTTTTTTCATAATTCCCCCCTCTTCATCTAAAGGATACGCCCCGCATGTGACAGGGATATTTCCGGGGCGTTAAAAATTGACGCTTAACCGGAAGGGGGTTAAAATCAACAGATGACATTCAAGAAAACATCCCTAGTCCTTATCATCGTTTCATATTTCATCTCCGGAGCCCAAATGAACGCCCAATCCCAGATAGAGATCTTTGACACCGCGACCGGCAAGTCGCAAAAGGTAGACCCGGTTGTGAAGACCGAGGTGGAATGGAAAAAACAGTTGGGGCCGGAAGTGTACTCGGTCGTGCGCGGGAAGGGGACCGAGCGCCCTTTTAGCAAACAATGCGCTATCCCGAAATCAGGCAAAGGCGTCTATCAATGCGTGGCCTGCGGTACGGACCTTTTTGCTTATGGAAATAAATTCGAGTCCGGCACGGGCTGGCCCAGTTTCTGGAATCCGGTCTCCCCGCTCAATGTCAAAGAAGAGGACGATTCTGAGTTCGGCATGCATCGCGTTGAAACGCTATGCGCACGTTGTGGCGCGCATCTAGGCCATGTTTTCGATGACGGTCCTCCTCCCACGGGAAAACGCTACTGCATTAACACACTTTCATTAAAACTCAAAGAAGCCTAAAAAAGAAGCTCTGGTTTGTTTACATGATTCGCGCCGCTGACGGCACGCTCTATACGGGCATCGCCCGCGATGTGGACAAACGTCTGGAGAAACACCGCGCCGGCGCGGGTAGCCGATATCTGCGCGGGCGTGCACCCTTAAAGGTGGTGTATCGCAAAGCTCTTCCTAGTATGTCCCGTGCCTTGAAACAAGAAATTCGGATAAAGAGGTTCACGAAGAAGAAAAAGCTCGCGCTCATCGCGAGTAAGTAAATGTTAAGAATTGTTAAGAATACATAAATATAAATAATCAATTTTCCCCGTCCTTCCCTAGCATAACGGTCTTCCGGCAGGCACAATTTAGTAACCATTTTTTGAGGGTGTTTTTGTACCCAATTGTCTGCATGTTTTTAAAAGATTTTCATAGGGGAATGGATGAATTTTAGAGTCCTAAAATCGATTGCCTGGGCCTTGATCTTTAGCATGGTTTTTGAGCAATTCGCTTATGCGGATGTCATCAAGCCGATTAAATTGGGCTTGTTTGACAGTCACAAGATCTCTCTGCGTCTACCTCCCGCCATGGGCGTTCTTGAAGAGATCCATCGCGCCGAAGACGATGATCCAAAACTGATCTATCTCCTCAAAGAAGCCCATACCAATGAATCCGCCGAACGCAATATCGCCGGCATCCTCGATCAGATTCTTCAGCAAGATAAAACCACCAAAACTTTCTATGTGGAAGCAGCCACCGGCAATGTGTCCCTGAGTGATTTAAGACGCCTGGGCACAGAGTCCTCACGCCGCGGTGTGGCGGAGTCCTATATAAGGAAGGGACTGTTCCACGGGGCAGAGCTTTTAGACCTCACCTCTGAACGCGCCTTTGGACTCGTGGGTGTGGAAGACCCCGACCTTTATCAAAAAGCGCTGTCCTCCTATCGAGCTGTCGCTGAAAACCGTTCGAAATATTTGGACTATCTCAAACGCATCGAGGTCACCACGGATTATCTTAAAACACGCTTATGGAATCCGTCCTTGATCGTCTTCGAAGAGTCCGTACGAAAAGCCAAAAAAAAGGAATCATCTTTCACGGATTATTTGGACCTGCTCCGAAAAACAGCCAATGCGCAGTCGGTTGGCTTAAGCGGTTATCCCGGCCTGACGCTTCTAGGTCAATTGCGCGAAAAGGAATCGCAGATCGATTTTACTTTGGCCCAATCCGAAGAGAAAAAAGCTGTGGCATCTCTACCATTGGAGGACCAGCAGAAACTCAAGGACTGGACAAGGAACCTCAAAGCGCCAGGCAAAGTTTTAATCAGTTCACATGAAGACGAGACGCGTGGTTTTTTTGCGTTGCTCAAGGAGAAGCTGGGAACTTCAGTCCGGGCCTATCCTGAGCTCAGTAAGTATTTCGACTACCTCGATCTTTGCGAAAAACTAGATTCGAAGCAAGCCTTGGAAGAAATAGAAGCTTTACAGACGCATCTATTTGAAGCTTTGACCCATACTGAGGATGAAAAACAGCTTCTGCGTGCCTGCCAGGCGTCGGAAACCCTCCGCGAATTGTTTCAATTAACACTTTTACCGGAGCGCTATCAGCAATACAAGGAAGGTTCGAAGAATTACAGCATCAAAGAACTGACTGGATTTTTGAATTTAAAATTGATGGATTTGAAAGGCGACCCCGCCCGGGCGCTATTTTTGGAAGATGGGTATGACAAGATCTCCGCGGAGGCTGAGAATTTCTATGCGCTCACCTCCGAGCGCGACAAAGCTTTCATCAGGAACATGTTTTCACAGATGGACGCCAAAGGAGAGAAGTCCGCAGCGCTTGTGGCCGGCGGTTACCACTCAGAAAATCTCAAAGCAATCCTTCGCGCCCAGGGCGTGTCTTACGCCGAAATTTCCCCGCGTGTCTATCACGAGACCAATCTGAAGAAATACGAAAAAGTTCTTTTGGGTGCCGGAACATTCCGACCGGTGATGGCCGCCAAACCCGCGATGATGGGCGTACCCTATGCCGCGGTGAATGGAATGCCGAATGGCGGGACGGTGAAGGATGCGGTGGCGGGTGAGTTGAGAGAACCGCTATCCGCTAAATCTGGGCTTGTCCTGCGAAGCCCGAAGGGCGTAGTAGGGGCGAGGTTGGCGGGGTCTATGGACTTTACGAGGGCGGTTCTTGTGTCGCTTCAGAGTAGCTCACCGCTCGTCCGCGGGATTTGGTGGGTGCTTGATCATGAAACGGGCGTTGATAAGGCTTTGGTACTTTTGGCCAACAGAGATAACAATGGGGCTTTTGAAGATTTTGTAGTCAAACTCCATGACAGGATCTCTGATTTAATGCCAAGAATGATAAAGGACGCAGAGCTCGATGGCGATTGGATAGAATCAGGAATGGACCTTATTGGCCCTCCTCGTACAAGAGCGAGGCGGCCCGTTCATTGGAAAGTGATTACAAGGGACGCGCATGAGGACACTCAACTTACGGATGATTTTAAGGAACGGATGCGAGGTGCACGCAGTGGCGCGCGGTTGGCCAAGTCGGTTGCGTCCGCGGAAAGCAATAAATTGGCCGCTTCACGGCTTAAAGCGAACGGATTTAATGCACAGGATGTGCGGCTTATTTTAACAGGATTAGATACGGCATTTGGTAGATTCGATCTTAGTTTTTTGGATAAAGAAGCTACTAATAAGCTGTATCTACAGATCGTAAATCTTTTTTTTAAAGTATCTTTGGTCGGAATTCTTCGATTTCAATTTCTAAATTTCTTTATTAAATACTACTACCCGGAACTCCATTCAGAATTCAACGCAAACAAGTACCTTGTCATCCAGACAAATATATTTAAAATCATTTATTTTGTTGAGCGCTATATCCTGAAGACAATACTTGAAAAGAGACCGCCGAATCTCGGTCCAGGCAGAATCACTGGGATTCGCCAAGCACTTTCCAAAATAAAAAATAAAAATATCGTAGGACTGGTCGTTTCGGCCGGCCAGCTTAGCGCCCAAGATTCCCCCCAGCCGGGATGGAGCGGTCTCTTTGCCGTGAAGGATGAATCGGCATTCATTACGAGTAATGAATTGAATGAGGATATGGACAAATTAGGATTTCATCTTGTTTCGACGGGTATGGTGGATGATATTCTGCGCCCCCCGGTCAA
The DNA here is from genome assembly GCA_031379345.1 of Candidatus Omnitrophota bacterium. Classification (GTDB taxonomy): domain Bacteria; phylum Omnitrophota; class Gorgyraeia; order 2-02-FULL-51-18; family 2-02-FULL-51-18; genus JAHFFM01. The sequence goes on from JANNFA010000234.1 coordinate 6,744, forward strand.
TTTAGCGATTGATGGAATGGATTTTGCGGTTGCGATGTTTCTTATTCCTCTGGCTGTTCAGGGAGGCAAAGTGTATGGCGCAGATTCTAGCCGAGCCTTTTTCCAGAATTGGACAGCTATTGCACGGTCTGAGGCAGAGGACGCCGGTCTTCGAGAGCAGATCGAAAAAAAGATCGCCGTAAGTCTTGAAAAAATTCATGGGGCGAGGTTGGCGGGAATGAATTCAACGACCCGCTTAATGAATACTCAGGTTAAAACCGCTGCCGAAGTTGCGGAGCATCTCGGAAAATACGCGATGGCTGCGGGACGTAAAGGCAATACCGTTTATGTTCGAGGAGTTTCCCGCCAAGAAGCTCAAGTGTGGAAACGCATGATGGCCGTGGAAGCCATGAAGAACGGCTATGAATTCCAAAATGATGTTCGGACGGTCTCGACGGTTTTTGACTACGGGCTCAGGTCGGGTGAAAGTCAGGAGCTGATGCGCCAGCTCAGGAATATCCAAGTTTTTCTCGGTGAGAACTTTTCAGGTCGCTTGTTTCAAAGTTGGGTCGATTCCTCTCAGAACTTCGTCATCGACGCTTCTGGTGCACGTCTGAGCACGGATGATGCTGAATTAAAACCCATGATCGAAAGATTGACCGATGAAAAAGGGCGCTTTTCGTATAAAGGAAAAGTTTTTAATGTTGGAATCGAGTATGCTCGAAAGAGTGTGATGCTGTGGCCGCCGCTGGAAAATATTTCTGCTTCGCGTCCTTGGCTCATCGTGCAATGGAACGCGGCAAACATTGCCTGGGTCAATCCAGAGTCTGGCGAAGCGATTCTCCGAGTCCAATGGGTTAGGGCGGATGACAAGGGTCGTTTTACGTTCAATGGCCGCCTCGTGTCACTGGGTGTTGGTTATGCGAGCCGGCCTCTACGGCTCATGCGTTTAGATTCACAGCCGTGGCTGGAGGGAGCTTCCAAAACGTACGCGGTTTACGATGGTAAGAGACGGATAGCGACTTTTGACTCAAAAACTTATCAAATTCAAATGCAACCCGATGCCCGGATATCCACCCGGAAGGCCGAGACGCGTAAACTATCGGATGTCCTGACGGAGCATTATAGCGGGCAGGGTGAATGGATCCGTACGATTGTCCATCTTTCTGAGGGCAAGAAATTAGTGATTCGCCGTCAGTCGGCACGAATTGTAAGCGAGGGCGTTGTCGAGTATGAGGCGTCCATTGATCTATTCCGCAGATTTCATCAACCGATCCGCTTGGGAAGTACGAAGTACCCGGTCAACTGGCGCGAGTCCAAAAATGACGGTATGTTGTCCTTAAGCGATATTGAAATCCCCAATACCGGAAGAATTTCAGAGTATGCACCTCAGATCAGTGAATGGCTGCGGTTGAGAACCGGCGCACGGTTGTCGGTTGAAACAATGATACAGCATGAGCGTGCGTGGATGACGCTCGTGGTGGCCTGGCGAAACAAACGCTTGGATAAATTCCCGGATCGCAGGTTATTGGACACTTTGCTTCTGAGCGATCCTGATAGGGCGAATCTAAGTGTTAAGAATAGGGCCTTGATCGGACAGTACCTAAAAATTCATTCCGAAGCGATATCGGACAAAGAATTTGAAAAGAGCACAGCCTTTGGTATTACTCTTTCATCGCCCAATGGCGTCACGATCCATGTCCAGTCTCAAAAAGACAACCCGACTGTCGTGTCCGATGTCAGGGAGGTCCGGTATTTGGCTGAAGGGGACCAGAAGGCAACAGGGGTGAATGATGTGCTTCGCATCGTCACCGGTACTGGGGCCTTCTTCATATTTAGCGATGGCCGCACTGTTGCAGATAGACTGGCTCCTCAGAAAAAAGAAGCGCTCTCGCCGCGGGAGGCCGCTCTTGAGAGAATAGCATCAGATTTATCTAAGATAGCCCTTCAAGCAGAACCGTACTTTGGCCGGAGCCAATTAGAGGAGCTGGCCCAACAGATCCATCAAAATATAAAGGGAAGAAGCGACCTCATCAATGATCTTGCCGATGCCTCGCGCCTTCAGTCGGACTTTTACATAGAAGCAGATCCAGAAATGAGAAAGAAACTGTACGATATTTCGGCTCGTCTAGTCAGAGTCGCTTCGGGAGACCTCAGCTCGGAGGAGGAACGATTGTCGCGAAGGACGATTGTGACCACGCTTGCCATCGGTGCGGTAGCTGGGTCGGCCGCTGTTATCGGTTGGCCGTATTTACAGCGAGTATTTAAAAGCACATCACCGGAGACACCTCGTAAAAGACGGACGGGAAGCAATGTCGGGGCTCGCCTTGCCATATCGGCTTCACCGACGGAAAAAATTATCGCTCGTGAAAACCGGTGGATGGAAGCGGTGGCGGCTTTTAGGTCAGGGGATACTCCGAAGAAATGGAAGAATTTTCCCCGTCGTGAGATGTTCGATGCCACAGACATCCATCGTGATAATCAACCGGCATCTGAAGAAGTCCTATCAAAAAATCGTCCATTCCGCATTGCGCATACTTCCGAAGGGGTTGCTATCCATATTCAGTCAAAGGAAGACCCTATTGTTGTGGAAAATATCATGGAGATTGGATATATGCCGGCGCCCGATACAAATAGGGACGGGTCTTACCACGACCTTCTGCGTATCACGACATTGGACAGAACGTACTACCTTAGTTATGACGGCAGTGAGATAGAAGGAGTGGCTCCGAAAAAGACGCGCAAAGAACCCGTCGTGCCTTCCCTGGAGGTTCAAATGGCCCAAGCGCGATGGAAGATGAGTCTGGCCGAGGCATTTCGGCAAAGACAAACGCTAGATTATCCTTTTATGTCCTTGGTCGATTTCGTTCGGTTGACGGCTGAGGACTTAGGGGCGCTTCGGGAAGGGGTTAACACCGCAGTCAGCGAAGATGAAAAAATCAAAGTGCTCAAGGAAAGCCTGAGCCCCTCGCTTGATTTGAAGAAATATGAGCTGCTGATCTTGCTCTCTTACCTTGAGTTTTTCTTCGACAGCGCGATAAACGACCGGACTCCGTTTGTTTTTCTGCCGGGCAGTCCTTTCACGGTCCGTGTCCGGTCCTCGGCGGCTCTGTTGACCGAAGCAAACGTCTCTTCTTTAAAATTCGTATCCGGCATTGAAATGAAAAAGCCCGGGGCTTTGAGCGCACTGCGGATCCAGACCGGGCAAGACGGGTATTGGCTGTTCAGTGATGGATCGAAGACTCCATTCAGTCCGGAGGAGTTGACGGCTCCGCAGAGTCCGAGTCTATCTGTGAAAAAAATATTGGGTAGGCTCAGTTCGTACAAGAATGATGCGCTATGGCTAGCCGGTGTTTTAAAGGATTTTATTTTGAGATCGAGCCGAGACCGAAAAAAAGCCGCGGATGCCGGTGTTGAGATGGGTAAATCGGAAGTAATGTTCTATTACTTTTTGATGCGCTCGATCGGTTTGTCGGCTGACAGTGCTGCCGGGATTGGTTTGGACCGCCTGGTTTGGTTATGGATGCAGCATGTCCGTGTCGGCGATGCCGTGTTGGATGCCTACGGAAATAATCTCACCGTCGAACAATTAAAAGACATCCATCAACAGTTGCAAAGAGGTCAAGCACAGCTTGATTTTGACGATCCGGCGTTCAAGTCCGAAATGCTCAACGCGCTCCCGGCCCCGATGCTCGCTCCCGGCGACACTCGAAACAGACTTGATATCATGAATGGATATTGGTCCCAGCAGGAAAAAATTATAAGCGGGATGTCTCTGGGGCCGGCTCAAAAGAACCTACTGCGAGATATCCTCGCGCATGCCTCCGCTTCTCTATTTAATTCTTACATTCTCGAAAGAGAAGCGGGCGTGTTCCCGAGCACCGAACAATACGAGTCAGTACTGGATGCCAAAACCGAGTTCCACATCTTGCTCGACCTTGTGGATATATTTGGTGCGGAGAAAAGCCGCTCTCGGAAAGATTCCTTAAAAAAGGCCTTCAAAGCATGGCTGAAATTTGAGCAAGCCG